>JBCBCD010000057.1:0-14887 GCA_038530915.1 Bacteroidota bacterium | reverse complement strand
TTAAAACCTTGGCAAGCAGTGCTTGCCAAGGTTTTAAAAGCTTTATTCTATACTAAAAGTGGCCACCACATCCAATCGGGGAACCATCAGGCATGGCCTGTATTTTAGGCACCTGATATTCTTTAGGATCTTTTCTAAACATATTGATTTGCTCTTGCATATAAGTCAAATGAGCCAATTGAGCAGGATCTTGAGTATAATTCATTTCCTGATCGATTTTCTTATCCATCTCATTTACTTTTAACATAGCAGTAGCACTCACCTGACGCATAGCATCCTGATCACCTGCTAATAAAAGAGTATGATGCAATGCCCATTTCTCCGTCATCCGACCGATTTCGTTTTCAAAACTGTTGTATTCACGTTTTGGTCCTACTGTTTCAAATAACTGACTCATGGTTTCATAAGCAGACAAACGGTTAGAATTACGAGCGTGCTGTTCTACCAAACGAGCCATGCGAGCCGGATTCATCAAAAAGCCAATGGCGTGATTGGTCATACTTTCAGCTGCTCCCAGTGGGTCAAAAGTAAGCCCGGTATGTACTTTAAATAATTCCCTTCCTCTGGAGTAACCCATTGGTTGAGGGGGAATCAACTTTATAACCTCTTCAGGGATTACCAGGTAGCCCGCTTTCAGTGTACTCAATAACGCATCCAAAGCATCGCGCTGTACCGCATCATCAACCATTTGATTGGTCACTTGTCCATCCCCACGTGCTGCGTAGGTATAATTTACCCCACCAATCACTTTTGAAACAGCTTCAATTTGATAACGAGGTGATAGATACAAAGGCACCAATACATTTTCCAAAGTAGCCATAGGAGCACCTACCGGAATATTTTTCTCACTAAAGTTATTCAATGCTATTCTACGCACATCAGACATTCTTCTCAATTCATCAGCTGCCGATGCTCCATTATCCCATAAGTGCCCCAGTGGATGAGCACCTGATGGAGGACGAGAATCACTGTCTGACATAAAATGAAAACCCATTTTGATATTATCTTTTAAAATAGCATCCAAAGCTTCTGCTTCATCTGTACCTTCTGGAAAATCCTGATATCCAAATATAATGGTACGCTTATCCCATTCACCTATGCCTACTGCGTAGCTTTCAGAAAAGTCTATCCGTCCAAGTCCATCTGCTTTGATCATGGGATGTGGGTAATCCATAACCGAAGCTCTATCATTTACACTAGCTGCAAAGTTGTGTACCAATCCAAGAGTGTGTCCCACCTCATGAGCAGATAATTGCCTCAAACGCGCCAAAGCCATCTCTAATAACCTTGGATCGGCGATCGTTCCATCTTCATAAGCTTCCACCAAACCCTGAGCGATCATAAAGTCTTGACGTACACGAAGTGAGCCAAGCAATACATGCCCTTTTATGATTTCCCCGGTACGAGGGTCACTTACAGAACTACCATATGACCAGCCACGTGTAGAACGGTGTACCCAGTTGATTACATTGTATCGAACATCCATGGGATCTGCATCTTCAGGCAATACCTTCACCTGAAAAGCGTCTTTGTATCCAGCTGCTTCGTATGCCTGATTCCACCAGGAAGCACCTTCTAATAAAGCAGAGCGAATCGGTTCTGGTGCACCTCTATCCAAATAATACACAATTGGTTCAACAGCTTCACTAACAGCAGCAGAAGGATCTTTTTTCTCCAACCTATGGCGGCGCAAAAAGCGCTTCATCAAAGGCTGATCGATAGGTGTAGCATAATCTTGATAAGAATTAGCATAGTATCCGGATCTGGGATCAAAGACTCTTGGTGTATAATTGTCATCAGGCAACTGTACAAAGGAGTGATGCATAAATACCGTCACTGCACTAGAAGTAGGCGTTACTGAGCGAATATTTCTTCCTCTGGCATCACCGGAAAAAGTAATCATAGCATCAAACTCAGAGTTTAATGGAAAGTTTTTGGTACGCTCTATGTTTATAGCTGATCGTTTGGCATCTACCTTATAGTTACCTTGACTTCTCATCCTATTGGCAACACCATGAGCATCGCGTAGCAAGAATGGCGTCAAGTCAATGAGCATTTTATCGCCTTCCTTTGCAGCAATATCAAAGCCCCAAAGGTTGGATTGGGCAAACGCCTGTTCTACAGATTTACTTTCATCTTCGTTGTTACTTACCGCCCTAAAACTGTAGTTGGGTTGGATCATCATCAATTTGTTGCCCATCTTTACAAACTTGACCACTCGAGAACTTCCCAATTGATTTCTATCCAGGCCTATATCATTTGAACCTACACCTCCAGTTAAAGAATTGACATATAAAAATTCGGTATCTAATTTATCTACTACCAGCCAAACCTTGCCTTTCGCCTCATCATAGTGAAAGTCAAAATAACCTTCAAAAGATTGCATATCTTTTGTTGCGTCAGAAATCGTCTTATCCTGAGCAAATAATGATTGAACGTTGCATACTAAAAAGAGAAGTAGTATGCCAACTAGAGAGCTCTTTCCCATTATTTCGTATTTTAGTTAATGAAAGTTGCGATGTATCTTCAAAGAGAGGATATGCGTCAAACTTTATTACGAAATCGAAGATTTCTTTTAAATTTTCCTTACCTCCTCTCATACATCGCAACTTGGGTTAGTTAATAGAGGAAATAAAATAACCAAAACTTGAGGAAATGGAAAAATAGTTGACCTAGTATTTGAAAGGTCTTACAATATCTAAACAAATGGAATGGGGTAAGCCAGCTAAGTTTTTTGCCTAAAGCAATAAAAAGCTTTGCTGGCTTGCTTAAAATATTATTCTTTACGTACAAAAGTAACTCTTACAATCTTTTCATCTTTGATGTGATAAATAGCAAAAACTTCTACTGGCTCACCAGGTACACCAGTAACATATTCCTGATCAATAACTACATTGCCCAATACCATGCGATTCATCAGTTTGCAATGTAAGTCCTTCTGTTGCTCAAACCTTGGACCATAACTGGCTCTCATTTGATCTAAGCCTTTCATGATCAATTGATCTGGGAAAGTATAAATCTCTACGCTATCTGCATAGGGAATTAAAAAAGCATCTATATCATGATTGTTGTAAGCTTCTAATTGAGCTTGAGCGAGTGATTCTGGAGTGACTTCTTTTGCATCTTGTCCAAAACCTAAAACTGTGATGAATGAAATAGTGATAACAAGAACTAATTTTTTCATTTCTCTTACTTTTACAAACATATGAGTTTCATGGAGTTCCATGGAGTGAACCAAATATGAGCCTAATATAACTGTTCTTCTTCAACTACTATACTTGTAGGCTGTTGAAAATCAGGTATTGGTAAAGCTTCTTTTAATGGAGCATTAATAAACTCATTTGGGTTTTCTTGACCAATCCACACACACCATTCCTGTCCTCTGGCATACTCTCTAATACTATTAAATCCAGACATTGTTGGGTTCCAGTCATTGTCTTGACCACCTATTCTCACAAACAAACTAGTATTTGAACCGTCCACCTGTGCTCCGTACACTCCTGCAAATCTAGCATTTTCATGGAAGTAAACAGTACTCCCAGCATTGACTCCGGCTACTTTTCGTGCATTGATCAATGCTTTGATTTTCATCTGTAAATCCTGCCCCCAATCAAAATAATGCTTCCAAAAGACGCAAGGTATCCCAGGGTGGGTCAATAGATAAGCATAGGCTTGTTCAATGGGCCAGCCATTTTGGAAACTATCAAATTGATGGTTTTCTTGTGGCGTCAAATCTTCATTGGTGCGATAACCAGTATCATGGTTTTCTGCAAAAGTCACCGCACGATTTTTCCAAGGTATGTTATCCGTAGAATCAGTAGTAAGTCCAAAAGGGTAATATAAATCTCTATAGGCTCCCTGTCTGTTTTTCAAAGTAAAGAAAGTATTAAAATCAAATACATTGCTACTTGTTTCTACTGTTCCTCCTTCGATGGAAGTATAGAAAACCCATCCCCTTTTTTCTGCTTGTTTGTCCCAGTCGTATTCACCTACTGAAAAAGAAGGCATAGACATCTTATTGTATAATCTGATATAACGAGCCGGAAAACCATGAATCATATCATAGCGCCACCCTCTATACCCTAAGGACCGTAGAGAAAGCAGTGCCTTAATCACATCTCTACGTACAATATGACAGGTGTGATCAATATCTCTAAAATCTCCATAGGAGTAAGTTACAGGACGATATTCAGTAGGCAATTCCGGTAAACCTCTCTTATGATATAGCAAGCCATAAACGGAAGATCTTTTATCCCTAAAGGCTTCATCATCTTCCTGAATAGACCAGGTACCCCAGGTAGGATTTTTGAAATCTTCCCAACGAGTAGTTCCGTCTCTGTGATTGATCACAACATCCGCCATAGGTTCTACCCCATTATTCAAAAGCGTTTCCAACATTCTCCTATGCTGATCAAAGTTTCCATAGCTGTTATTGAAATTGAAATACTCTTTGGGGTTGTATCCGGCACTATGCTGACCGGCATAAAACGGCGGAGGCAGCCAAATTAAATCAAAACGTGCCTCATTCAATGTTTGCGCTTGCTCAGCTACTATGTCATACCAACGTTTAGAACCATAGCTGTTTTCGAACTTCTCATGCCCATGGCGATAAGATTCCCAATAGAATCCCTGTATAATCACTCTATCATCATTAAAGCCAGCAGGCCCAAATCCTTCCAGATTGTTAATGGTTTTCATTGTCTTTTGAGTTTTAGTGGGACACTATATTAGGAAGAAAAGGAGACTAATACAGAGCAAAGTGTATTAAGTTTAGGATAATTAAATTGACTTACAACTGTCTTTGGTCTTTGGTCTTTGGTCTTTGGTCTTTGGTCTTTGGTCTTTGGTCTTTGGTCTTTGGTCTAATGTAAGTTTTTACTACGATTACATATGTATTTCTCTATGAACTTGTAACAGAAAAAATAATGTTTACAATCCAACAAGCTGCTTGTAGAAAATACAAAACCTAATAATTTGATTTTCAACCCCATTAGACCATTAGACCATTAGACCATTAGACCATTAGACCAAAGTACCAAGAAGCTTACAAGTAAATATCAATTTCCTTTATATTATTAGAATAGTTCCTATCTACCCTTGTCAAGAAAGGATCCACACCAATGTATTTAGGTAAAGTATCTAAGTACATCTTAATAGTAGTTAAACCATCTTTAATTTGATGATCTTTTAAGTAAAGGGGTTGATCTTCTTTTCCAATGTTTTCAGGATGTTTATCAAAACAACCTATTTTAATTGGCTCATCTATTCCAATCTCTACTTCCTCTCCTGAAGAAAGGGTTTTAAATCTTTTTGCCGAGATGGTCGCTGTAATTTCATATTTTCCGTTTTCTAATATTTTATACTCAGCCTTGTCAATTGTAAGCTCATACCGTATGATTTCCTTCATCCATTCATCAATGAGTTGATGATGTTCTTTAGGACTTACTTTATAAAGTTCATCTAGAAAGTTAAGTGTATTCACTTGATAATTTGTGCTTGCAGAATCTTGTTGAATTAAGTTTCTGAGTACCGTATTGAATTGCTTTTCACCTATTAAATCACGTATGGCTAATGTAACCAATCCACTTTTTGCAGAAGTCAGGTATTTTTCACCTCGCTCAAGATATAGAGGAGACTCTTTTAAAGAGGCAAAAGCACGGCCTCTAGAATAGTTTTCATTGAAACTCTTATTAAGCTCCCAAAGTACTCCCTTACCATACAACTTTTCTAAAACAACCGCTGCTGTATATTCAGTTAATCCTTGTGAAAGAAATCCCGCGCCACGATCACTTGTAGGCGTTAATAACATACCCCACCATAAGTGTCCTATTTCTGTCGATATTCGTTTGGCGACCACATCATAAGACTGGCTTTTCTTCCCATCTATAAGGTATAATTTGTCTTCCATCATATTGATAAGGCCTGGCTGTACGGCCCCTACAGCTGGATAATAGGCAGGTGTCTCTGCAACTCTAAGGTGATCAAAAATATAGTTCCCAAAGTTTTCCATACAATAAGATAAAGTCATACTAGTGCTTGCTGCTATCGTTTTGTGGTTTACATCATGACCTGCAGAATAGTAATATTCTATATCAATTTCATTACAAAGCTGTTTTTTGACTTCATAGTTTGCTGATGAATACGCTAGAAAAGGAAGGTTTTTTTCTGGGTATTTATATTGAAAAAAGTTTCGTCCGTCCTTTGTCCATTTCCTGATGAGGTTGCCGGGAGCTAAGGCTATTTGGTCCCCAGCTGTTGAAACAATTGTTTCATATAAGACATCCTCTTTACCTGTTTCCGTGTTGGTTATATTCTGATCGTATACAAGCGCTTTTTCCTGCTTAGCAAGTCCTCTTTTTTTACGTTCATCAGGATCTGATAATTCTAGATACTGTTTATATCCTAATGTAGGTTCAAATACTTCATGTCTAATAAAAGTGCCATTCTTTACGATCGTTTGATCCGGTTTAAATGGAACAGACTGATTGCACAATTGATAACGCATCCTGATTGTTTCTTGAGGAAGAATGGGTTCGTTAAATCCAAAAAGATAAGTTCCAAAAACAGTATCCTTCCAAATTAATTCTGCATTCTCAAATTGTATGTCTGAAAGCTTTTTAGTTTCAGTTATAAATATTTTTGTTATTGGAACGGTATTGTGATTGATCAATTGGTAATCTGCAGCTACCGTATATTTTTCTTCACCTGGGTAAATATCTACCTCTGTTTTCATATGGGCGTAGTACAGCGTGGGTAGGCTTGCGTATTGCTTAAACTTCTGCTCATACTGTGCACAATAATACATTTTATTATTGGTACTCTTATAGTCTCCTTCTGTATTGAGCTTTGAGTAAAACATAGAGCCTACAGCACTGAAAAGAATTACCGCAAAACTTAAAGTCAAGATTTCTGAGCGTTTCCATTTTTTTAAAGTGATGGCTTTACCAAAGCTTAAAGGTTCAATCACTTGACGATTCCAAAATTTTAGGCTGATTAAGGATAAAATCAAGGCAAAGGCTCCCCAATACAATGCATAAATGGGAAATGCCCTAGCTTGTATATCGTAGCCAGTCATATTTGAGTAACCAATTGAAGGCATAACTCCTATTCTTAGCATTGGATGTTCAATACCTAAGTTAAATGATACCGGAGTAGTAAAGGCTAGTAAAATTAGACCTGTCACGCCCATTCCCAGATATTTGCTCTTTAGTGTAGTTTGAACAAATATGGCCAGACATGAATATACCAGTGCAGGGATTCCGTAGTGGTAAAAAAGTAACAGATATTGCCTAAAATCAATTGCTGTAAAACCATTAAACAATTGAAAAGCAAGGCATACTACAATAGTGATTGCTATTAGCAGCAATGGGATGAGAATCAGTGTTGTCAATTTGGAGAAAAAGAAAACGGGATTGCTTGCGGGAGTTGCATTTAGTATGCCATCAAACTTCCGATCTCTTGCTTTCCATATTAATTCTCCACTGTAAAAGACAATGAGAATTTTGCTTAGTATAGGAATAACTTCTATTACAGCACCAATCACAAGATTGGTATAGGTATACCAGCTCTCGCCATACCCTCCGGCGTCATAAAATTTAGCATACAATTCGAATACTAAAGCAATTAACAGGATGCCTATTAAAGCAATAAATGGTAAACTCTGAATCGTTTCCTTTGTCTCTATTTTTACAGAGGATAAAAAAGCACTCCATTGTGTACGCAGGTCTAATTGAATTTTAGCAGGCCGGTACCTTCTGAGAGCTTCCTTCTTTGTTGAGACTTTTGATGTTTTCTTCCTTTTTTGTCCCGTTTTTCTAAAAGAGAATAGGTAATAGGTAGCTCCTAATACAGCAAATGAAAATCCGACCCAAAGGGTTCTATTCCAAAAGTAGTTGCCTGAAAAAGACAAGAATAAATTACTTTTTTCATAAGGTGTCCAAAACTGTGTATGTTCAAAAAAAGTAGAAATGGCAAAAGGATCCATCAATGCAGCATTTGCCATTTGCTCAGGCGATGCAGGGACAGAAGTCGCAAACATGGGAGAGTTTGAATAAATACCTACAATGAAGTATAGGATATACATAAATATAGCACCGGCGTAAGTGGCCATATTACTCTTTGTAAGCAAACTCACAGAAAACAGCAATGAAGCACAGATAAATACATTAGGAATGATAATGACCAAAAAGGGCCACAAATAGCTTTTTAAATGGAAGGGGGCTATACGGGCAGCATCTAAATCTGAAATAGATAAGCCTACCAGGTAGCCGGGTAAAAAAAGGCTGTATCCAATAACACTAAACAAAAACACTCCAATAAATCTGCTCCAAAAGAAATGTGATTTTTTCACTGAAGTACTATTGATCAATAAATCCATTCGGTATTTATCATCGCGAATAGTTCCACTTACGGCAAAAAACATGATGATAAATATACTGAACAAGGAAAAGTTCCCTGTATAATAGCTTATTTGAAAAGGAGCATTGAAATCAACCATAGCAGGGGCATTACCTGCATTTCCCATAAAACAGCCCAAGGCAAAAAATAAAAGTGCAGCGATAGGAAGAGCACGTTGCTTTGATTGATAGAGTAGTTCGAAACGCAATAAGTTGAGTAACATAAGTTTAGTTTTTTGATTGATTAAGGTGAGTTTGTGCAAAGTAATAATCCTCCAATCCCACAGTAACGGGCTTGAATTCCTCGGCTGGCAATCTATTGGAAAGTACTTTGATAAGTGTTTCACCACCAACAAGATGAGTAGAGATTACAGGATATTGTTCTTGGTAGGCTGGCAGCTTTTCCTTTTCAATAACCTTAGCCCATACTTTGCCGGCAATCGAATTGACCAGATCTGTAGGGTTACCTGACGCAATAATTTGGCCTTTAGCCAGGATGGCCATTTCCTTGCAAAGTTCCTGAACATCTTCCACTATATGAGTAGAAAGGATGACTATGATGTGTTTTCCAATTTCACTCAATAGATTCAGGAATCGATTTCTTTCTTCAGGATCAAGTCCGGCAGTGGGCTCATCTACAATAATGAGTTTTGGATCACCCAATAGGGCCTGCGCAATACCAAATCGTTGTCGCATCCCTCCTGAAAAGGTGTAAACTGATTTTTTTCGGTGTTGATATAGATTGACTTGATGTAACAAATTGTCTACCTGTTCCTTACGTTCTTTTTTATTTTGAATGCCTTTCAAAATGGCCAGGTGGTTCAATAATTCCTGAGCAGAAATTTTAGGATAAACACCAAATTCTTGTGGTAGAAACCCCAGAATACGCCTGACTGCTTGTGGTGTCTTTACAATATTTACATCATTAAATAAAATGGCGCCCTCGCTAGGTTGTTGCAAAGCAGCTATAGTGCGCATCAATGAAGATTTGCCGGCCCCATTCGCTCCCAGCAACCCAAACATTCCATTGGTTATTTTAAGATTGATGCCAGCTAGTGCTTTCACTCCATTGGCATAGGTCTTTGTTACATTTTTGATGACTAGTGTATTCATGTTTTAAATCATTTTTAATTTCTGATTCAAACATAAATCACCTTATGATGCCCACCTATTTATAGTGATCAACCTAGAGAAAAAGCAAATACACTTGTTAGAAAGAAGCACCAATGCCATTGAATATTAAAATAATAGTGTTCAACTCAAAAAGCACTGTGTTGATCAAAAAATGCTTCTTACCGAGAACAACCTTATGCTATTATGAAGTTTGTATAGGTAAGCATTGGATTATGATCTTGCCTTCTTAGGTAGCTTAATGGTAAAAGTAGTGCCTTTATTTTCGCCAGATTCTTTTACAAAAATCTTTCCGGAATGGTATTCCTGAATGATCCTTTTAGCGAGAGACAAACCTAAGCCCCAGCCTCTTTTTTTAGTCGTATACCCAGGTTCAAAAACGGTTTTAAATTTTCCACCAGGAATACCTTTACCAGTATCGCTGATGTCAATATTAATGTGGGTATTATCCTCATAAACTTTAGCGGCAATTTTCCCTTTGTTGCCCATAGCATCCAGGGCATTGCGCAATAGGTTTTCTATTACCCAGCTAAACAGATGGAGATTGATATGTACTGTTTTAGGCATGCCATTTAAAGAAGGAAAATCAAATTCTACTTTTCTCGGAGCTCTTCGTTCCATATAGATGCGACATTCTTCTAGTGCATCATATACATTGATGGATTGTAATTCAGGTTCTGCCCCAATTTTAGAAAAACGATCAGCTATTAGATTCAATCTATCTACATCCTTTTTCAATTCATCCACTACTTCTACCACATCCGGATTGTCTTCTTCAATCATCATTAAATGCTCTATCCAGGCGATGATAGCGGATATAGGTGTACCCAATTGGTGAGCTGTCTCTTTAGCCATACCTACCCAAACCCGGTTCTGTTCTGCACGACGAGCTGCACTAAAGCTGACATAACCAAAGAATACAAATACCCCTATTAAAAACAGTTGAATTAATGGATAATATCTAAGTTGAGTAAGAATAACCGATTCTTTGTAGTACAACTCTACCCCAGGTCCCGATATGATAGGATCTGGTCCATTCACTTTCATTTTTTCCAATTGTTTTTCCAGGTAGAGGGAATCTTCGTTTTGAAAGTTAATCACTCCATTCAATGTAATTCTTCCATCCGTTACAATGATGGCAGGAATGGTTTTATTAGAATTGATAACTTTTAAATAGAAGGTAAAATCCGCACAGGCTTCACAATTGGGATCAAAGTTCTCATCATCATAAATGGTTCGCCAAGCTTCCACCAATAGTTCGGCCTTGGTCCTTTCTTCCGCGGCTAATTTATTCGTTAGCCAAGTCGTATATGCTAATGAGATGAGTACAATTACAACTCCTGCAACTGCCAAATATATTTTCCACCTAGATTTTCTACTATAAATATCCATAGATAGTTCCAAGAGTAAAGCTGTCTACCCTACAGGTCGGCCAGCAAATAATATGCTACTTTAGAAATGTTTCTGTCCTAAGTTTAGCATTCTCACGCACGTTCAAATAGTACAAATTATAATCAGCTATGTGTAAATTTTTTCGCCTAAAAAAGAAGCTCCCTGGAAATTTCAACTTATTGACCCACAATAAGCCATCCTCAATTTGTGCATCTGCTGCTTCTGGAATAAGTTTATCAAAATTTCGCAAAACGGCACCCTTGTTCAGCGATCGATCTGCTACGGGCTGATCCATCATCCAAGTTAACGGATTGGTGACTGCAATATTGTTGCCTTCAGGATGATTCTTTGGTTTATACCCTTCTTTGAAGGCTCTCCAGGTACAAAAGCAGGCCGTTTCTTCTGGTGACTTACACAATGGAATCGTTTTATACGTATTCTCAAGCACTGGCATACCTACCAAATAAGCTACTATCAATTGTTTGCTTAAATCCTTTCCATCAAAGAACTCATTCAATAGCCTTACACCATGTGTAGTCCCTTGACTATGCGCTGCAATAATTATTGGGCGGCCTTCATTGAAATTTTTCAGATAATGTTCAAAAGCTACCTTGACATCACTGTAAGCCATCTCTAAGGCTCTATCCGCCGAGCGCTTGTCCTTTTTCTCATAATAAACCTGCAAGTGAGCTTGCCTGTACCTAGGAGCAAACACTCTTCCTACGCCATTAAATATACTCGCCTGATATTTTATGGTAGTACTATCCGTTGTTTCATTGAGCTTTAGGTCAAAAGCAGCACCATTCCAACTGGTATTGCCTTTCTTATTGATATAAGTAGTAGGATGTATAAAGAAAACATCTACCTCTGCTACTCCTTGTTTATCTGTCAGGTTAGCTGGAGTCAAATCGGCAGCATCCTCCTTATCAGGCAAAGCCGCCCAAAATTTTGCATCGGAATAATTAGGCGGAACCGGAATTTTCAAATAATTGAATTTTCCTTTAGGTTTTGTTGCGCAAGATTGTGCAAGAATGACCAAAGTGAGGTAGCCGAATAACTTTAATTTGCTCATATTCTTAGTACTTAGTCAGGATTTTTCAGAGAAGGTTTATATTTTGAGTGATGGACTTTATCTCAATTGTTCTCAACAATAAACAAATAACGTATTAAAATAAAGAAAACATCAAGTAATTATGAAACGGATTCTACTCATAGTTTTGGTTTGTTTTACTGCCACTTTTATTTGTAAAGCACAAAATGATGCACAAAGTGATCAAGCAGCAGTAATAAATACCATAAAAAAAATGTTTGACAGCATGCGTGCAGCCGACAGTACAGGATTACGCTCTGTATTCATGCCCAATGCAACACTTTTCAGAACAACTAATAATAAAGAAGGAAAACCTGTATTGATCAATAGTGGTGGAATGGATGGTTTTATTAAATCTGTAGGTGGAGCTCCAAAAAATGCTTTAGATGAAAAAATCTGGAGCTATGACGTCCGCATAGAACAAAATCTGGCTACAGCTTGGACAGATTTTACTTTTTATTACAATGGAAAACTTTCTCACTGCGGTGTAAATGCTTTCCAACTGTTTAGAAGTGAAGAAGGTTGGAAAATTTTTCATATTACTGATACTCGTAGCGAAACAGATTGTATTACGGCTTCAGATCAGGCAATCACTTCTATCAATGACTTCATGAATGACTGGCACAAAGCAGCTACAGATGCGGATTTTGATAAGTACTTTGACATGCTAGCAGAAGACAGCTACTTTATCGGTACCGATGAAACGGAAAGATGGAATAAAGAGCAGTTCATGGAGTTTGCTAAGAAGCCATTTAATGAAGCGCCAGCCTGGGACTTCAAAACTATAGAACGCAATGTAGAATTATCAGGAGGCATGCACTATGCTTGGTTTGATGAAAAACTAGATACTTGGATGGGTGTATGCAGAGGCTCGGGTATGTTGCAAAAAACCGATACGGGTTGGGAATTGAAGCATTATGTCCTTTCTGTAACCGTACCTAATGATAAGATAGATGGACATATCAAAAATGTGAAAAAATAGTTTAGTATAATAAAGTTAGAACATTCCAATAAATTTAGAGTAGACTCATCACCTCACGGCGTGAGGTGATGAGTCTACTCCAAAAATATTCAAGCATGAAAAAACTCACCCTACTCGTTGCAATCCTTTCACTAGCATTTTCCCTACATGCTCAAGTAGCTGTTTATGATTCTGGTGGGCCTCTAATGCCAGAACAAGCAGCCTATGATGTCGATCGATATGATCTCACCTTACAAGTTTTCCCAGAGAAACAAAGTATCGAAGGCAAAGTCAAGGTGACGGCCAAAGTGGTTCAACCTATGCACTATCTGGTTCTAGATCTAGATCCCGTTTTGGAACTTGGTGTGGTTTCAGAAATAAAGGATGGAAAAACCATTGCTTTACCCAAAGAACGCAAAGGTGGCAAAATTTGGATAGACTTAAAATATACTCGCCAAAGTGGCGAAACCATAGTAGTAGAAGTTCCTTATGGTGGAAAACCCAGAGTAGCTCCTCGCCCACCTTGGGATGGTGGTTTCCAATGGGAAAAAACTTCTCGTGGTGCGCACTGGATAGCGACTTCCAATCAAACCAATGGCGCTGACCTCTGGTGGCCGATGAAAGATCATGTTTCTGATGAACCCAATACAATGGGCTTGTACATTACTGTTCCATCTGATTTGGTGGTTGCGACCAACGGGAAAATGGAAAAAGTAGATGATAGCATAGAAGGACTCAAAACGTACCATTGGGAAGTAAGAAACCCTATCAATGCTTATAATATTGCCCTGAATATTGCACCATATGTAACCTTAAGAAGCACCTTAAATAGTGTTGCAGGAGAAGAAGTTCCGGTAGAATTTTATGTACTTCCTGAAGATGAAGAAAAAGGGAAAAAATTGCTTCCAGAAATAGTAGAACACCTTGAATTCTATGAAAAATATTTAGGGCCATATCCGTTCCGTTCAGACAAGTATGGAGTAGCTCAAACCCCTCACCTGGGGATGGAACACCAAACCATCATAGCTTACGGCGCCAACTTTAGCAATTCTTCTATGACAAGAGGTACAGACTGGGGTTTTGATGCTTTGCATCATCACGAACTGGGTCATGAATGGTGGGGCAACCTAGTAACCAATTATGACTGGAAGGACATGTGGATTCATGAGGGTTTTTGTACCTATATGCAAGCCTTGTATATGGAAGAACTCAAAGGCAAAGAAGCCTATGAAAAGTACTTCGCTTCCATGAGAAGGTTTGGCAATCAGTATCCTGTCGCTCAGAAAGAAACACTTTCAGCTAAAGAAATTTATAAAGCTCCTATCTATGCAAAGGGAGCATGGGTGCTCAATGTATTGCGTTACTTAGTTGGGGACGAGGACTTTTTTATCATCTTGCGAAGAATGTGCTACCCTACCCCGGAAATGGAAAAAGCCACAGATGGATCTCAAACCCGCTTTGTTACTACGGAGGATTTTATTTCACTTTGTGAGGAAGTGACAGGCAAAGAACTGGATTGGTTTTTCGAAGTATATATCTATCAAGCTGAACTACCCATACTACATTCAGAGATCAAAGGGAATAAGCTCAGCTTAAAGTGGGAAGTAGCCAATGATCTACCATTCCCAATGCCTGTCGAGGTTGAAATAGATGGTAAGATCAAAAGAGTTGACGTACCTTTTGAAGGTAAGAGAACTGTTTTGTTGAAAAAAGGTCAAAAACCTGTTGTTAATCCTAGCAATATGCTTTTGTTTGAAATGTCTAAAGCTGCAAAATCTTCCAATGGCTTTAGAAATACGAGTAAAGCCAACGGTAATTAATCTTATAAGATATGTGGCATGACATGCCATATAAGTGGTTGAACAAAAATAACTATTACTTTATGATTTCATCTTTTTGAGCTGCTCTTCGTTAAAT
>JBCBCD010000056.1:0-14976 GCA_038530915.1 Bacteroidota bacterium | reverse complement strand
AACAACTAAAAACCAATTAGACCATTTCGCTAGCTTCCTGAATCAATACCTCCAATATTTGCTTAGCAGCGATGGCAATCTTAGTACCGGGTCCAAAGACCCCAACTACACCTTGCTCATACAAGAAGTCATAATCCTGATGTGGCACTACACCTCCTACTACTACCATGATGTCTTCTCTACCTAATTCTTCAAGCGCTTTGATGGTTTCAGGCACCAGCGTTTTATGTCCGGCAGCTAGTGAAGAAACACCGAGAATGTGCACGTCATTTTCAGCCGCTTGTCTGGCAGCTTCTTGAGGAGTTTGGAACAATGGCCCTATGTCTACATCAAAACCAAGGTCTGCAAAGCTGGTTGCGATTACTTTGGCCCCCCTATCGTGTCCGTCTTGTCCCAATTTTGCTACCATGATACGAGGACGGCGACCTTCGAGTTGTTCGAATTGATCGGCCATTTCCTGAGCTGCTTTGAAATCTTCATTAGAGCTTATTTCACTGGAGTAAACGCCTGAGACAGCCTGTGTTTGTGCTTTAAAACGACCGAATACTTTTTCCATAGCATCAGAAATTTCACCCAATGTCGCTCGCTTTCTGGCAGCATCTATGGCAAAAGACAATAAGTTGCCTTCGCCACTTTCAGCACATTGGTGCAAGGCTTCCAAGGCAGCTTCAACAGCCGCTTCATCACGAGCTGCTTTTACCTGATTGATGCTTTTGATCTGAGATTCTTTCACTGCGGTATTATCCACTTCCAGGATGTCGATCGGATCATGTTCTTCAGGGATAAAAACATTGACTCCCACGATTTGATCTTTGCCACTATCAATGCGAGCCTGCTTACGAGCAGCTGCTTCTTCAATACGCAACTTTGGTAAGCCATTTTCTATGGCTTTCGCCATCCCACCTAATTCTTCTACTTCTTCCATCAATGCCCATGCTCTTTGAGCCAATTGATTGGTCAAATATTCCACATAATAAGAACCGCCCCAAGGATCTACTGCTTTAGTAATGTCTGCACCTTTTTGTAGATAGATCTGAGTATCACGAGCTATTTTAGCAGAGAAATCCGTTGGAAGAGCGATGGCTTCATCTAGTGAGTTGGTATGCAAGGATTGTGTACCGCCCAAAGTAGCAGCCATGGCTTCTATAGCTGTGCGGCCAATATTATTGAAAGGATCTTGTTCTGTCAAACTCCAGCCTGATGTTTGTGAATGTGTCCTAAGAGCCATAGATTTTGGCTTAGTAGGATCAAACTGCTTTACCAACTTCGCCCATAGCATTCTGGCAGCACGCATCTTGGCAATTTCCATGAAGTGATTCATTCCAATCCCCCAGAAGAAAGACAAACGTGGGGCAAAATCATCTATTTTCAAACCTGCACTAATCCCTGCTCTGATGTATTCCAAGCCATCCGATAAGGTATAAGCCAATTCGATATCTGCCGGAGCTCCCGCCTCATGCATGTGATAACCACTAATACTGATGGAATTAAAACGAGGCATATTTTGAGCAGTATATTCAAAAATATCTGCGATAATACGCATGGAATGTTTAGGAGGATAGATATAAGTATTACGTACCATGAATTCCTTAAGGATGTCATTTTGTATGGTACCACTCAACTGAGCTTGTTGTACCCCTTGCTCTTCTGCAGCCACAATATAAAAGGCCATAACTGGAATAACAGCTCCATTCATTGTCATAGATACTGACATCTTATCCAGTGGAATCTGGTCAAACAGAATCTTCATATCTTCTACTGTATCTATTGCTACACCTGCTTTACCTACATCCCCAGCTACTCGTTCATGATCAGAGTCATACCCTCGGTGAGTGGCCAGGTCAAATGCAACAGATAATCCTTTTTGCCCCGCAGCCAAGTTACGGCGATAAAAGGCATTGCTTTCTTCTGCTGTAGAAAAACCTGCATACTGCCTGATGGTCCATGGTCGAATGGCATACATAGCACTGTAAGGTCCTCTTAAAAAAGGCGGGATACCAGCTACAAAGTCCAAATGAGTGAGCTCTTTGGTATCTTCTGCTGTATAAGCTGCTTTGATCTTAATCTTTTCCGATGTTTCCCACTCTTTGGAGGAAGAGGGCTGGCTGGTAAGCGTTTTATCTAGAGGAATATTGGTAAAATCTGGACGGCCCATTTGATTGGTTTATGAGTTTATAAGTAGATAAGGTTATAAAGGGGATTAAGCCTTATGGTTTATTTATCTTTTTCTAACTTACTCTGTTTTTAGGAATTCGCCAAGAAAAGTGATAAGAATCACTGTTGGAGGGCAATGGTATTTTTTATTTATTATTGACCAATGATAATTGTCACTCCTAACCTAATAATCTAATAAACCCATACACTACAAAAAAGAAGGGCAGTCCTGCGCATCGATTAGGACATACCCTTCAGATCAAAGGAAAATTACCGTTATTCTTATTTCTGGTGTAGCGTTGAGGGTGTAGTGACTCAACAACTTGGGACAATTTGGTCTATGGTCAATCGTCTATGGTCTAGTACGAACTTCCCTGTACGATAGAACCTAGATAAGAATCTGTAATTTTACTGCTAAATGCTTTATCAAATGTCTCTAAGTTGACAAGACAATACATATAGGGTATATAGGGCCACTACACCCTACACCCTCAACACTAAACTAAATAGTTATCAACATACAACTTAAAAGATGCTCAGGCGTTGAGTTTTGGTGTGCAAAAAACTTTTGCGATTTCTTTGCTGATGTTAGCAGTTCATACTTATTTTGCAGGTATACTTTAAAATTGCGCTGTGGTAGATTTTACAAAATTTAAATTACAGAATGGTCTTAGGGTACTCATCCATACGGATATGAGTACGCCTATGATAGCTGTTAATGTGCTTTATAATGTAGGTGCCCGAGATGAGTCACCTGAAAAAACGGGTCTGGCTCATTTATTTGAGCATTTGATGTTTGGTGGATCTGTTCACATTCCCGATTTTGATGAGCCTATTCAAAACGCGGGTGGTGATAATAATGCCTTCACCAATAATGACATCACGAATTATTACGATGTTGTCCCAAAAGAAAATTTAGAAATTGCACTTTGGTTGGAGTCGGATCGAATGCTTAAGTTAGATATCAACGAAGAAGCTTTAGATGTCCAGCGAAAAGTAGTTTTAGAAGAGTTCAAAGAAACGTGTCTAAATCAGCCTTATGGAGATGTCTGGCACCACATCAACGATATGGCCTATAAGGTACATCCATACCGCTGGCCTACCATTGGTAAAGTGCCCAAACACCTTGAAGACACCACCCTTGAAGATGTTCAATCCTTCTATGACAAATACTATCATCCCAATAATGCCATACTGACTTTAGCCGGCAATATAACTGAAGCTGAAGCCAGACCTCTGGTAGAAAAATGGTTTGGAGATATTCCTTCTGGCAACCGCCCTAGCAGAACCTTGCCACAAGAGCCTCCACAAAAGAAGTTGGAGCAAAGAATTAACCAGAGCAATGTACCGGTAGATGCCATCTATTTGGCCTTTCATTCACCAGGTAGAGCTGCAATAGACTTTTATACCTCCGATTTACTTTCAGATATTTTAAGCAATGGTCCTTCCTGTAGGTTGTACCAAAGGTTACAAAGAGAACAGAAAATTGTTACCAGTGTAGATGCCTACATCACCGGGAGTATTGACCCTGGCCTCTTTGTGGTTGAAGCTAAACCTACTGAAGGCTACACCCTCGAACAAGTGGAGCAAGCCATATGGCAAGAACTGAATGAGTTAAAAAATGAACTCATCCCTGAGAGAGAGCTTCAAAAAATCAAAAATAAAGTCGAAAGCACCATCACTTTTTCTGAGATGAGCGTCATCAATAAAGCCATTAACCTGGCTTATTTCGAATTGCTCGAAGAACCGGATTTAATAAACAGAGAAGCTGAAATCTATCAAAATATAACAGCAGAACAACTTCGGCAAATGGCACAATCTATTTTTACTAAGGAAAATTGCTGTAAGCTGCATTATAAAGCGAATGATTAGTTGATGAGTTTATAAGGTTAAGAGTTAAACCTTTACACTCTTAAACGCTTAAATCTTACCAACTTTCTTCCTCCGTTTACTCAAATAGATACCAGATAAAATCAACCCCATTCCTATAAAGTGCCATATGGTGATTATTTCTCCATCTATCACACCCCAGGCAAGGGCAATTATTGGGATTAGGTAGGTTACCATAGAAGAGAAGAGCGGATTGGTCCATTGCACCAGCATAAAAAAGAAAACAGAAGCAACTACCGTACCAAAGATCGCCAGGATGGCTACATATCCCAAGGCGGTCCATGCTAGTGGATCGGTTTGCATTCTATGGGTAAAATCAGTAGTAAAAAGGTAGATTAAGGCTGGATAACCAAAAATACTAAAGGAAACCGAACTAATGATGAGTGAAGGCATATCATTCAAATAACTACCGACTGTATTGCCGCTAGTCGCATAACAAATGGTTGCTATTATAATCAATAAGCTGTACCATAAATTACCGCTTAGTGCATTAGCCGGACTCCCCATTAGGATTAGCATGGCTGCTCCAATTAAACCTAGGACTACTGCGCCAAATTGCATGATATTGCCCTTCCTACCAAAAATCAAGATTCCCAATGTTAAGGTAAAGAGTGGCGTTAAGGAGTTTAATATTCCCGTAATAGAACTACTGATCTGAGTCTGTGCTGTTGAAAACATAAATGCGGGAATGGTACTTCCACAAGCCCCAACAATCACCAAATATTTCCATTTAGACCAATCTACCTTTTTAAAATTGACGAGTAGGAAAGGTAAAAAAGCAAGAGCGGATATGCTTAATCGCATAGTAGCCACCTGATTGGGATCAAAAACAACCAAAGCCTTCTTGATTAGAATAAAGGATGACCCCCAGACCAAACCCAAGGCCAATAAGATCAACCAATTTCTTATATCAACTTGTTGGTTTTTTTGAACTTTGGTTCCAATTCCTTTATTCACAATGGTAGATTTTTCAATGAGTGGATTAAGAATATTTTAAACCGACTAAAACTGAATAACAATCAATGATCAAAATAGATTTATCCAATTTAAAACAGCGAGCCAAGGATGAGCGCAAAAGTACCAAAAAGTATTTTGCCAAATTGAGTAGGCAAAAGCCTAAATCTCTGGATAATACGGTGGCTCAGCTGCATGATGAAGTATTTGAAGAAATAGATTGTCTGGCTTGTGCCAATTGTTGTAAAACCACCAGTCCCATTTTCAGAGATATTGACATTCAGAGAATAGCTGGTCATCTAAGAATAAGACCTGCTGAATTGGTAGAAAAATACCTACACTTAGATGAAGATGGTGATTATGTACTCAATCAATCTCCTTGTGTCTTTTTGGATGAAGATAATTACTGTAAAGTCTATGAAGTAAGACCTAAGGCTTGTAGAGAATATCCTCATACTGATCGCAAGCAATTCCATCAAATATTGGATCTTACGTTGAAAAATACGAGTATTTGTCCGGCTGCTTTTGAGGTGGTGAAACGGTTGAAAGAGGTGATGCCTTAGATTCACCATTGAGTTGCATAGAGTTTCATGGAATTAGAAGCTCCACTTTGTGCGCAGGAAGAATGCTTGTAATGGACTGGTATATCCATCATTATTGAAAAAAGAAACTTGTCCGGTAAGATCAATGTCCCAATTGTCTTTGAGCGAATAGGCTATTCTTGGTGTAAAGAAGCTCGCATTGGTAGCTCCCGGGCTGTAGATGGTGGATAAGCTGGCATTCCATAAGGGAGATAACGGTACTTGAGCAGTCAAGACAATTGAATGTCTGTAAGGATATAAATTTCTAGCAGATAGGTCAAAATTAAATAGCTCGACGATATTGGCATCCGGACGGCCTTCACTGTTGTACAAATACCCCAGGTTCAGGTATAAAGCGTTGGCAAATTGATAATCGGCTGCAAAAGTTAAGGCAAAAGCTTCTGTTCTTTCATTTTTGGTAGGATGAAAGTAAGTCATTTCCCCCTTAAAACCTGCATTGCCAATATTTCCGGCCCAGCCTGCACCCAGAGCTATATCAGAGCGAACATAGCCAATAAGAAGTTGATAATCGTATTGTCCGGTATTGAATTTCCACAAACCTGCTATTACGGCTTCATCCCAATGATCAAATGCTCTTACAGCTATTTCCAAACTGGATACAAAACCAAAATATTTCCTCACGAGTAAGGCGTCACTCCCCGGTCGTTCTTCATAGTCAAAATCAGTGAATGCAAATGCATTGAAGATATCATTGGGATTCCATATTGTGTTGATTCCCCAATTAATTCGTTGACGCCCCAGTCTGATTTCCCAATCACCAGCCATGTATTCCAAATAGAGTCTGTCCAACATGCTATGGATGACCCAAGAATTATCATTTAGCAATATTAAAGAGAGGTCTAAGTAATCGTTGTTGGCATTGTCAATCTGTTGGCCAAAATTGGGAGTCGTCTGTACCAGATCCCCATAAAAGATCCTGCTTCTAATATCAGCACGTAAAGTAAGTTTTTCATTGGCGTAGTAACGAATATTTACCCTGTTATGGATGAGGTTATCCAATAAAAACGTATCTACCAATTTGGATTGAGCCGGATCAGCAAAGGACTCATTGAAAAACAGAAAGGTTTGCATTTGCTTGAGGTAACCGTTTATTTCCCATTTGGAGGGTTCCTCCTGGGTGTAAATGTTACTGCTCAAAATTGATAGTAAACTAATCAGAATCAATCTTTTCATCATCCATATTTTTTCACCATGGAAGGCATGGAGTTTCATAGAGTGATTATCTTGTTATATCAGAATCAATCTTCCCATCTACTAATGTGATTACTCTTCTTGCTCGGTCTATTACTCTTTGATCGTGGGTTGAAAAGATGAAGGTCATTTTTTCTTCTTCATTTAAGCGGGCCATAATGTCTAATAGGTTGCTGGTAGAAACGGAATCCAGGTTAGCCGTAGGTTCGTCTGCCAAAATGAAAGTAGGTTTAGAAGCTAAGGCTCTGGCTACTGCCACGCGTTGTTGCTGTCCTCCGGATAATTCTGAAGGTCGTTTATCAATCTTATCCCCTAAACCCACCGCATTAAGTAATTCTACAACTCTTTCTTCTCTTTTTGCTTTTGCCTGCTTTTGAAGCAACATCACAAACCCCACATTTTCTTTGGCTGTAAGTACCGGTATGAGATTATACGCTTGAAAGACAAAACCAATATTGTTTTTTCTAAAATCAATCAATTCATTATCAGATAGTTGAGAAACGTCCACTCCGTTGATCCATACTTCACCTGAACTAGCTTTATCCAACCCTCCGATGATATTGAGTAAGGTAGTCTTACCAGAACCAGATGGCCCCACTATGGCGGTAAACTCTCCGGCTTCGATTTCAAGGTCGACTCCATTCAAGGCATGTACCGGGATTTTATTGGGGTCATATACTTTGGTAATATTTTTTGTTTGTATGATCATTTTGTTTGTTTTTAAATTTTGCGAATGGCTTCTACAGGTTTCAATCGAATCGCTTTTAAAGCTGGATAGATGGAGGCTATGATTGCTGTGATTGCAACCATAAGGGGTACATTGTAATACGTTGCTGCATCCACTTGAAAATAAATGAAGTCAGACATTCCATACATTTGTAAGCTTTCAGAAAAAGCAGACAAGTTCATTCCCCTGGTACCAAAGTAAGTGATGGTTAGCCACCCCAGAAGCAAGCCTAATGGTACTCCGGCAAAGCTCAAAAGGAAAGTTTCCATTACAATCATACCAAATACTTTAAGCTTGTTCATTCCAATGGCCATGAGCATGCCTAATTCTCTAAATCGTTCAAGTATAGACATCAACATGGTGTTGATGATGCCAAAAATCAAGGCTAATAATATGATGGTCAAATAGATTTGAGAAACGGTACTCATTTGAGATTCATACAATTCCAAATCGGGAGAAACTTCGTAGTAAGGTTCTGCGACAGCTGTTTTGAAATGGGCATCCCATTGTGGTTTCAGGAGTTTTACATCCTTATTGTCTTTTAGGATGACTCCAATTTCGTGTGCTGCCGATTCTGGAAAGTTTAGCAGTCGATTCAGATCAACACGTTTTACAAAAATCTTGCTTTCGTCAAACAGATTATTTTTCGTATCAAAAATACCTTGTACTCTAAATGCAGCAGAAACGATCTCACCTTCAACATCCTGAAAAGTCAGTACAACTTTGGATCTTATTTTCAACTTAAGTTTTTCGGCAAGCTTTTGGCTTACTAAAATCGGGTTGCGTTTTCCATCTGTGAAATAGGTACCATCGATTACTTTTTTTTCTAACTGTCTGACCACATTTTCTGCCTCTGCATCTATACCTTGTATTTGTATGCCTCGGGTTCCATTGCTGCTGGCAACCATTCCATTGACCAGTGTTCTCATACTGTACGCCTCTACTTGTTCAAATCCATTGATATAATTGGCTATTGCATTAGGTTGATCCAATTGAAACTTCACTTCCTGATCTTTATTAAAATCCGGATGATGTATTTGAATATGTCCCACCACAGTTGAGATAGCACCGTTAATGTAACTATTCATCATACCGGTAGCGAAACCAGTCATAAAGATAGCTGCCCATATACCCAAAGCAATGGCAACGATAACTACTCCCGACCGAGTAGGGTTTCGCCATATATTTCGCCATGCCATTATTGCTGTCATAATAATTGATTTTTGATTGTTAATTTAAGACCTCATGGCTTCTACCGGCTTATATCCCTATCTAAAGATTAGGAAGTTAAAGCCAAGTAATGCTGTGATTAGAAATACAATGAGTGCTTGGGCAAAAAAGATATTCATATCAAATTCCGCCGGGAAGATGGGCTCAAAACCAAACTTCTCTAGTGTACCTCCATAATTTCCGGAAAGTCGTATCGGATTCTGGTTGAAATAATACACGATGGGAACGCATGCTATAATGCCTGCAACGGCACCTAACAAGCCCAATAATATCACTTCCAACCAAACCGTGAGTGTCAACTGACTTCTATGCATACCAACCGCAGTCATTACTCCAAATTCGTAAGAACGCTCTTTGGTCATCATAAGGATGGTTCCAAATATTCCAAAGCCAATGATCATGTATAAAATCATGTAGACGATGTAATTACCTGCACTATCTAAGGCTTTTGCTTCCAGTAAGTCGGGCATCAGCTCTTGCCAGGTCATTACTTCATAAATCGAAGTATCTATTTGAGTCTTTAATGCTTCACTTACTGCTTCTGTCTCATCCTGATCTGAAAGATTAAGTGCAATACTGCTTATCAAAGGTTCTGCACCGTAGAAAACTTGAGCATATTCCAATGGTAAGTACACGATCTGCTTGTTCAGTTCGGGAGTAGGAAACTTCACGATAGCTCCAACCTCAAATAAGTCTGCAGCATTAACACCTCTGTAACCCTGACTCAAAAGAATCAGCGTATCCCGAAGTTCGACTTTAAGTTTTTCCGCAAGACCAGCACCAATCATGGCAGTCTTTTTTCCTTTCATTAAGTAGTTTCCTGAATCCACTCTATCCTTAAGTTGGGTCAATTCGTGTTCTTCTTCCGGAGAAATGCCAACAACCAGTGCACCGGAAGTCAAATCATTGGCCGCTGCTAAAGCAAAAGATTCCAGGCGAGGAATGGCACCTTCTATTTCATTTATGGAAGAAGAGAGTTGTTGGAATTGGTCATTGAATTCAAAAGCTTTATCAATGGACTGATCTTCCCAATATCCCTTCTGGTGAATTTGGATGTATCCCATGTAAGAACTCACCACATTGTTGATGGTGTTGTTCCATACTCCTTTCTGTAAGGCTTCCATGAAAGACGCAAAGAGAACAGCAAATAGAATGGAGGCTGCCGTTATGTAGGTTCTTCGTTTGTTGCGCCAGATGTTTCGCCATGCTAGTTTTAGTAACATAATGATTGAGTTTAGACAACTTCAACAAATGTGATTAACGGACCCGCTTCATATTCTGTGTAGAGAAGAAGTTTTCTTTCAGTGGCTGATCAAAAGTGAGTGATAGATATTCTACTATCGTTTTGTGTCCATCTTCATCAGCAGGCTCAATTTCAAGTATGGACGGCAGCAGTTTTCCACCCATTTTTTTCACTTGCTTGCCATACATGGTATTGACCAGGTAATCATCTTCATCAAAAAAGGCTACTTTCATCTGCATGTACTCTTTTACATCTATCCACATGATCACTTTCCCCCATACCACAGCAGCATCTTCTGTAGGAATCATTTCAATTTTATAGCAATTTCTGCCTTCCACTTCTTCCTTGCTCAATAATTTGTGTGTGTAGTCATCTACGACCGAAGACTGCTTCACCAAATCATCGTTTGTAAAATCAGAGCCCATCCAGGATTGCATCATCATAGAAGGTGGCAACTTGATGATTCTGTCGATATTAGGTTGCCAATTCCATATTTCTTTTTCTCGGCGTAAAAAGGCAGTTCCTTTGTCTCTTACAGGAGCTGTGACCAAGATCAATCCCAGATCATCGCCCTTACTCCAGGTTTTGAGTTGCATCTCTCTTGTCCAGCTAGGACGTACAATAGTCATTTTCATTTCTGAAAAACTGGTCAAACCTTTTAGCTTATTGTCAGATTTTTCTACAATAGCTTTTGGATCACTTTCTTGTGCATACAGGCCTACTGCAAGCAAAACAAGAAGCATTGTTGTAAATACTATTTTGATGTTTTTCATTTGTTGATGGTTTTATACATGAATTTTTAGCTTCTTGATAAAGCTAAAAATTCATTGTTTTTAATTCAAAGGTGTATTTCCATAACTAACAAACTGATTATTAGTCTTTTACTTTAATTCTTCCTTTTTGCCTTGACGCAAAAACGAAGCCAAAAAGGTCAAGGCTGTATTTCTTTTGCCTAAAAATGAGCTCTGCTCTACGCTCGCATTTAGAGCCGCTCCTTTGTCGCTCGTTAAATGCTCTTTTAGGCTCTCCCACAATCCCATTTTTTTAACGGCAAAACAAATAATGCCATTCTTCTAACTATTGATTATCAGCCACTAAATACTTTCTATCATTTATCACAACATTAAGAGTGTTAGGTACTTGCTTTATATTTTCTGATTAAATCTTCAATGATGTAGGCTTCCATTTTTTCTAGTGGATAGCCGTTTCTTAAAGTAATGTAGTGCATCATTATCCCATCTAGAGTAGCTCCGAGCTGATAAGCTTCCAGTTTTGGGTTTTCAGCACCTACCTTTTCAAATAATTCAAAAATGTGATCAATAATTAGCTCTTGCTTTTTTTCCAATAAAACCTTGATATCAGCAATTACATCATCCTGTAAAGCCAATGAGGTCATAAACTTCCAATACTGTAGATTGCCTTCGATCATAGAAAAAGAAACTTTTACTATGCTTATGATCTCTTCCAGTGGGTCCATTTCGGATTTAAATAAATGCTCTAAAGCTTTTGCCCCATCATCCACCGCTTCTTCCAATATGGTGTGCAATAACTGCTGTTTGCTTTCAAAGTAATTGTACATGAGTCCTTTAGAAATACCTGCTTCTTTAGCAATCATACTAATAGAAGTGTTGGCATATCCATTGGCAGCAAACAATTCCAAAGCTGTTGTCTTTATCGTTTCTCGGCTTCTTTGGCGAATCGCCTCAAATTCTTCTTTAGATTTTGGTGACATATTTTTCTATTGAACAACCGTTTAGTCAAAAATACAATATGCCAGGATAAAAAGCAATAACAAAAGTCATCTTTACTTAAGATCTTCGATTAAATGTCAAAAAGAGAAGATGATTGAGACTGTAATCCGGTCAGAAGTGGCAATTGAAGGTTGGAATGTTTACATTTGCGAACTGTGATGTAGGGTGTAGGGTGTAGGGTGTAGGGTGTAGGGTGTAGGGTAAGCTGTTACTTAAGGTTAATATACAAAAGCAATTCTGTAAATAGATTATAATGAAGGTTACTGAATACTTTGATAAGGCCAATGGCAATACGTTGATTTCTTTTGAGGTACTTCCCCCTCTTAAAGGTGGAGGAATGGATGCAATTTTTGAAACATTGGATCCACTTATGGAATTCAAGCCTCCATTTATTGATGTTACTTACCATCGAGAAGAATTTATCTATATAAAAAAAGAAACGGGTTACTACGAAAAGACTTCTATCAGGAAGCGTCCCGGAACGGTCGGTATTTGTGCATCTATCATGCACAGGTATGGAGTAGATGCAGTCCCTCATTTGATTTGTGGTGGCTTTACAAAAGAAGACACTGAGAATGTACTGATTGATCTTAATTTTCTCAATATTCATAATGTTTTGGCTTTAAGAGGAGACGCTAGAAAGTTTGATGGAAAATTTGTTCCTGAAGAAGGAGGTAATGCTTATGCCTTGGATTTGGTCAAGCAAATTGCTGCCATGAATAATGGCAATTACCTGGATGCAAATATTGAGAAAGGGCAAAAAACAGATTTCTGCATAGGTGTAGCCGGCTATCCGGAAAAGCATTTTGAAGCCGCAAATATGGAAATAGACCTTGAATATACAAAGGCCAAAATTGATGCTGGTGCAGATTATATAGTGACGCAAATGTTTTTTGATAATCAGAAATATTTTGATTACGTCAAACAGTGTAGAGCAGCCGGGATTAATGTACCTATTGTACCAGGACTTAAGCCATTGACAAAAAAATATCAGCTTAGCGCAATTCCACGCAATTTCTATATCGACTTACCAAGTGATTTGGTGGAAGCCTTTGGTAAAGCCAAAAATAGCGCTGCTCGCAGACAAGTGGGTATAGAATGGGCCATACAGCAATCGAAAGAACTAAAGGCTGCCGGAGTGCCATGCTTGCATTATTACACCATGGGAGATGCTGCTACCATTCGACAAATTGCTGAAGCGGTTTACTAAGATGAAAATCCAATACGCCTCTGACTTACACCTTGAGTTTTTTCAAAACAAACGTTGGCTAAAGAATAATCCGCTTATTCCCAATGGTGATATTCTCATCTTAGCAGGTGATACTTATCACTTAGGAGATAACTTCCAGAGTTTAAAGATTCTAGAAAGCTGGTCGGAGCAGTTTGAGCAAGTGTATATTCTTCCCGGGAATCATGAATACTATGGCGGATATGATGTAGCCACAGCACATGATCCCATGGAACTTAACTTGAAGCCGAATATCAAAATCGTCAATAATCTTGTCATTGAATATCCGGAAGTAAGATTGATTTTCTGTACCCTTTGGTCTCGAATCTTAAATAATATTCCACGAATTTTGTCAAGCATGATGGATTTTAAAAAAATCCGCTATGAAGGTGAAACGCTTAGTATTGCCAATTACAACAGGCTACACGATTCTGCTTTTAGCTTTCTACAATCAGCCTTAAATCAAGCATCAGACAAGAAAACAGTTGTCGTTACGCATCATTTACCCAGCAGATTTTGCAATGTCGAAGAATTCAAAAACAGCAAAATCAATGAAGGCTTTTGTGTAGATCTAACTGATTTCATAAAAGAAGCAAAAGTTGACCATTGGATTTATGGTCATAGCCATCGCAATAAACCTTCCTTCAAAATCAATAGCACTCAAATGATCACCAATCAGTTGGGTTATTTATCACTGAATGAATTGGATGCCTTTGATAGAGGGAAATATTTTGAAGTGTAGCCTCTTTATTCAGCTAGCACCTTTTCTATCATTTCCAATAAAGCTGTATCACTAGGACTTACACAATTAATATTCACAATTTTACCTTTCCGGTCGATTAAAATATAACGTGGAATTCCTGAGGACATAATGGAAGCTGAAAGGTCATTCTGCATTTTTTCATCTACCAACCAACTCTCCCCGGCAATCTTATGCTTTTTATGTGCTTGTTTCCAGTTACTGAACTCAGCTCTGTTGTTCAAAGAAAGCGATAAGATGGTGAGTCCTTGTGAAGCATATTGCTCTTGGATCTTTGCCAAATAAGGCATGGCTTGAATACAAGGCTGACACCAGCTTGCCCACCAATCCAATAATACGACCTTACCTTGGAGTTCTGCTAACTGGTGATTGTTACCATTTAGATCCGTTCCTTTTATATTGAGAAGTGCTTCTCTCTCCACAATGGGAATTATTTGATCTGATTTTGCAGGAGCTTCTACGACATCTTTTAATAGCCGGGCACGTCTCAGGTCATTTTGGATGTCTTTGCATACCTTATTTTCCTCATAAAGATAGAGTGTACTGGAATGGGTTTTGAGCGTATCGTTTATAAACAGCTTCAGTTCTGTAATCAATCCTTTATCATGAAATAGATCACGAAACAGTCCTGGTTTCTTGGCCTGAGCGTATGGTTCATTAGATCCTATTCCTATTTGATAAACCCATCTTTTTCCCTTAACATCTACTTCTGTTGTCCAATAATTGTCTTTTTCCATAGGCCGCCAATCTGATTCGATAAGGGAGTCAAGTGGACTCGGAGCCGCGGGAACCTCTATATATTGATCCCCCAGATTGTAAAAGAAAGTATTTACAATTTGAAGGAATGAAACATAAGTTTTAATCTCATTTCCGGAAACAGAACGTAAAGGGCGAGTTAACTTGATAGAATCCCCACATACTTCATATTCATGGACGGTACTTTCCATTTCACTAACACTTTTATATGTAATTTCAAAAAGACTAGCTGACCCATTAAATACTTTATAGTTTTCAGTTTGTCCACACGCCAGATTAACGATAAAAAAAAGAAGGGTTGAAGCAAGAAAGAGTTGAGTTTTCATAACGAGAGTTTTTTGTATAGATGATCTGAGTAGTCAATTTGGTGGCTATTAAATTAAAAAAATCTTCTTTAAAATTAGCGTAAAGAATAAAACTTTACTCTGGGAAAATGTAGTGAGGGCTGCTATCAAAACTTGCACTACTATTATTAAAGAGTAGACTGATC
>JBCBCD010000055.1:0-15085 GCA_038530915.1 Bacteroidota bacterium | reverse complement strand
ATCACAAAAAGGGCTGGGGTGAATTTACCTATATAACGCTAGATGGAGATTTCACATTTACTGCAGAATTGAAAAGCAAAAGTTCCAATGGTGTTCCAGGTATAATGGTTAGAAAAGCAGGCCACGAAGAATCCATTATGGGTTTTGTAGGACAATATGGATACAATATGGATGGCGGTATTACCTTAGATGCCAATAGTCAAATGATGCGCAAAAGGTCGGGTAGAGCAAGTAGAAGAATAGTATTGACAGTGACTCGATCAGGAGATATAATTACCTTCAAACAAGGCCGCAACTTATTATTACAATTGAGATTAGACTTAGGAAGTAGTGCTCAAGTAGGTCTATTCCTTAACAGCACCAACGATCAGATGGCAACAGCAAGCTTTAACAATGTGTCGTACAGTACAAATAGTACAAGTTCATTACAAATAGCAAGCCGCGATATGTCCCCCTTGAGGGGGTTAGGGGGTGGAAAATCCCTAAGACTAAAAACCTACCCCAACCCATCAAGTGGCCTGGTAAATATAGACCTCAATTCCTTCATCGGCAATACAGCCATATTGAAAGTCCAAAATCTAAACGGACAAGTGGTGTACAACGAAAACTTAGGCATAGTTTACCAAAATCAAAGGCAAATCAACCTGAATGAACTAGAATCCGGCATGTACCTATTAACGATCGAATCAGCTGGTCAACTAGCTACTAGTAAACTGATTATTAAATAAGTAGTAGTAACTTTTATATAGCTAGGCTGACTTAACCTTGAAAGGTGGTCAGCCTTTTTTAAATTTTTTATCTAGCGAAAGAAACAGCTCGTTTCTCTCGAATTACTGTCACTTTAATCTGACCAGGATACTGCATCTCATCCTGGATCTTTTGGGAGATCATGAAAGAAAGATCATCAGCATATTGATCAGATACTTTCTCACTTTCTACGATTACTCTTAGTTCTCTACCTGCTTGCATCGCATACGCTTTCTGAACACCGTCGTGTCCCATTGCCAATTCTTCCAGTTCACCAATACGCTTGAGGTAAGATTCCAAAATCTCTCTACGAGCACCCGGGCGAGCACCAGAAATCGCATCACATGCCTGTACGATAGGAGAGATGATATTATTCATTTCGATCTCGTCGTGGTGAGCACCAATGGCATTACAAATGATTGGGTTTTCTTTGTGCTTTTCAGCCAATTTCATACCCAAAATTGCGTGAGACAATTCAGATTCTTCTTCGGCTACTTTACCAATATCGTGTAACAAGCCGGCACGCTTAGCCATTTTAGCTTGCTTAGGCGAAAGACCCAATTCAGCAGCCATGATGGCACAAAGGTGAGCAGTTTCTATAGAGTGCTTCAATAGGTTCTGACCATAAGAAGAACGGAAGCGCATACGACCCACCATCTTCACCATGTATGGATCCAAACCGTGAATGTTCAATTCAATTACGGTACGTTCACCAATTTCGATGATTTGCTCGTCCAGTTGTTTGCGTGTTTTGGCGACTACCTCTTCAATTCTGGCCGGGTGGATACGACCATCTGCTACCAAGCGCTTTAAGGCCAAGCGACACACTTCTCTTCTAATTGGATCAAAACTTGAGATAACGATTGCCTCAGGGGTATCATCTACTACAATTTCAGCGCCTGTTGCAGCTTCCAAAGCACGGATGTTTCTACCTTCCCGGCCAATAATCTGTCCTTTCAAATCGTCAGAATCGAGGTTGAAAACCGATACTGTATTTTCAATGGTATATTCAGCACACATACGTTGGATGGTCTGAATAACAATCTTTTTGGCTTCTTTACCAGCAGTAATTTTGGCTTGCTCCACAGAATCTTTAATCAATGCCATGGATTCCGTCTCAGCCTTTGCTTTCACTGCTTCCAGTAATTGTTCTTTGGCTTCTTGTTCACTCAACTTGGCAATGCTTTCCAGTTTTTTGATATGGATTTCATTGGCATTGTCCAACTCTTCTTTCTTCCTTGCAACAATCTTCAATTGTTTTTCAAGGTTTTCCTTGATGGCATTCAAGTCTATTTCTTTTTGCTCTAAATCCTGGTACTTTTCATCCAGTTTAGATTCTCTTTCTTTAAACTTGTCTACTTTTTGCTTTAGCTCAGACTCAACAGTTTTCACCTCCATCTCTCTCTCTTTCATGGATATGGCATGAGTAGATTTCTCAGATTCAAAATCGGAACGCATCCTATTGAACTTATCTTTAGCCTCAGAAATCTTTTTCTGCTTGATCCTTTCGTGTTTACTATCTGCTTGAGAGAGTAATTTGTCTGCTTTGGTTTGAGCTTCTTCTGTAATTCTTTTAGCCGTTATTCTGGCTTCTTTTATTTCTAAGTCTGCTTTTGTGTTCAAGTCTTCCAATTTCTTCTGGAAGGACTTATTTAGTATGATGCGAAGAATGATAAAACTTACTACCGCACCTACTACAACGCCTATTAAAATACCAATTTCCATATAGCGAAATTTTCAATCGTTGTTAAATAGATGAAATCACAAAGCTGTCTCGCCATTAGGCTTATCAGCCACAATTATTATTGTTATGAATACAAGTAGGGCGACGCCTTACTTGTATTCATAATAGAAACTACTCTTAATGTCAGGTAATTATTGATCCAGGAGATGATCAAGAAGCTGATTGATATTGTCTACTTTGGCAGTCAATTGTTTGTCATGAAGGGGTTGCTGTTTGGTTTTATAGAGGTCTACTGCGTAAGTCAATAAAGTCATCGACAAACAATCTTGCTTGTCTTTACTAGTATAATTGAGTTGAAAATGATTAATCTTCTCATTTACCTCTTTCACGATTTTTCTAATAGCCGCTTCATCCTCATTTTTGACTTTAAGAGGATAGGGGCGACCGGCGATTAAAACCGTAATATTCTTAGTTTGCTGTCCCTCCATCTTCACTATGCTGCTTTAGTAGTTGTTCAACCACTCGATACACTTATCTATTTCCTGAATATACTGATCCAATGTTTGTTTCAACTGATCAGAATTACCTTCCTCTAAATGCGTTTTCTTTAAACGCTTATTTTGAGCACTTTGAGATGCTTGTGGACGATCATCCACTTGTTGTAGCTGTTCTCTCAGATGCTGATTTTCTTCTTTTAATACGGCATTCTCACTTTTGAGTCTTTCCAACTTCAGCGCCATTTCTTTCACTTTTTGTTGGATGCCGTCCAATTTTGTAGTTAAACTCATTAATGGGATTATTATACAGTCACACAATACACAAAACTTCAAGGGTGTGTATTATTTAGGGTATATGTTGTCTTTCGTCTTTCGTCCTCAGTTTTAAAAAACCAAAGACTAAAGACCAAAAACAGTACGATTATCTCCTTATCAAAGCATTCAAATCTTTCTCATAAGTAGCAATCAGCTTACTCATGACCTTGTCGATCTGCTTATCTTCTAATGTCTTAGTAGGGTCTTCAAAAATGTAACTAACTGCATAGGACTTTTTATTTTCACCCAGCTGTTGTTCATTTTCATAAACATCGAAAAGATTTACTTCCTTTAGCAACTTTTTGCCTATTTTCTTAGCGATTGATGCAATATCACCAAAATTTACGGATTTTTCAATAACTAAAGCCAGATCTCTTCTTGAGCTTGGAAATTTATTTAACTCATTGATTGTTAAGCTTTGCCTTTTAGCCGCTTTAACCAGTGCTTTAAAGTTGAAATCAGCATAGAAAACTTCTCCTTTGATAGACATTTTTTTCAAAATAGAGGGATGCACTTTTCCAAACTGTACCAATTCCTGAGGACCTCTATGAAATTTTGAGGAAAACAGGTACATACCTGATTGTAAAGTGCTTTGCTGGTAACCTATTAATCCAACTCGCTCTAAAATTTGCTCTACAATCCCTTTTAAAGAGAAATAATCGATTGCTTTTGAAGCATTGATCCAATTTTCTTCCCATCTGCTGCCTGTCATTAAAAGGCTAAGGTGATCTACTTCTTCAATCTGCTCTTTCTCTGGTTCCTGGTAAGACTTACCAAACTCAAACAATTTGATGTTTGATTGCTGTCTGTTTTGATTATGCAATACTGCTTCTAAGCCACTAAATAGCATGCCTGGACGCATAATATTCAAGTGAACATTAGAAGTATTATTGATGTACACTAAATGTTCTGGATTGATCCATCCTGGGAACACCTCTGTATAATATCGGGATTCGGACAATGAAACGGCCATCATTTCATTAAACCCATTTGCCGTAAGCATATCTGTAATGCTATTCTGAACATCTCCTTTATTTGGATATTCAGCTACACTAATTGCAGTGTGGATATATTTAGGAATCGGCACTTTATTGAAACCGTAGATGCGCAATATTTCTTCAATTACATCTACCTCCCTAAGTACATCTGTCTTATTGGTCGGAATGTTGATCGTCAACTGCTCATTGGATTCAGCCAGAATTTCCATATCCAATGCATCCAGGATATTTTTGATTGTATCAGTAGGAATATCTTCACCTATTAGCCTGTTGATCTGATTGTAGCGGATATCTACTTGATTGCGCTCAATGGGATTAGGATAAAGATCATACAATTCTGACGATACTTTTCCTCCTGCTAACTCTTTGATCAACTGCACTGCTCTTTTCAAAGCATACACAGCAATATTTGGATCACTTCCTTTCTCAAATACTTTTGCTGCATCCGTTCTCAAGTTATGACGCATGCTGGATCTTCTAATGCTTTTAGCATTGAAGTGAGCAGATTCTAAGAATATAGATGTGGTACTATCACTTACTCCTGATTTTATCCCACCAAAAACACCACCAATACACATACCTGCACTGTCACCATCGCAAATCATTAGATCTTCGCCACTCAGTTTCCTTTCTACCTCATCTAAGGTGATGAATGGGGTGCCTTCCGGCAATGTCTTGACAATAATCTTTTTGCCTTTAATAGCATCAAGGTCAAAAGCATGTAGGGGTTGACCAAATTCATGTAAGATGAAGTTGGTGATATCTACAATATTATTGATGGTCTTGACACCTATAGAAGTGAGTCTGTTTTTCAACCACTCAGGAGATTCTTTGATCTCAATATCTTTGATAGTAAGCCCTGCATAACGTGGACAAAGTATAGGATCTTCTACTTCTATGTCAACAGGAAAGTCAGTACTTTCAACACTGAAATCTTCTACTGAAGGTAAGTTAATTGTACCTTCGTAGTCGTGATTGATTCTAAGATAAGCTGCAAGGTCTCTTGCTACACCAATGTGATTGGTCGCATCGGATCGATTAGGTGTAAGACCAATTTCATAAACGAAGTCACTTTCGATATTGAAATACTCACTGGCAGGAGTACCAATTTTTGTTTCTGCCGGTAAAACAATAATGCCATCATGATCTTGTCCAATACCTAATTCATCTTCTGCACAGATCATTCCTGCTGATGTTTCGCCTCTAATTTTACCTTTCTTAATTTTGAGCAAACCTTTTTCTGTTTCAAGCGGCAAAGTTGTACCTACGGTAGCCACCATAACTTTTTGACCAGCAGCAACATTGGGTGCACCACACACGATTTGCAAAGGTTCAGCTCCACCTATATCTACTTTGTTCAACGAAAGCTTGTCTGCATTAGGGTGTTTTCCACTTTCTAGTACATGGCCCACAACTACACCTTTCAATCCACCAGGAATACTTTCTACCTCTTCTAAGCCTTCTACCTCTAATCCAATATCCGTCAACATTTCACCAATTTTTTCTGGTGTGAAATCAAGGTCAATGTAAGATTTGAGCCAATTTAAAGAAACATTCATTCGTATTTGCTTTTATATTTACTTGGCAATACTGTTTTTAACTAAAAAAGGTTCCATAAGAGCGAATCGAAACTCATTCCTCGTTTTGATCCGCCAAAGTGATTGTTCTTTAGTCTTTATTTCAGTAGAAAAACAGAGTTTTTTTCTACTGAAATAAAGACCAACTACTCATTTTGGGCGCAAAAAACAAGAATGCTTTTCGTCTGCCTCTTAGAGTGGGCAAATATAGTAAACGTATTGTGAATTATTCTAAACGCTAAACACCTAAACTTCTAAACATTCCAATTTGCTTAACTTCAAATTTCCATGTATGAACATCATAATAGTAGAGGATGAACTTCCGGCGGCAAAAAGATTGAAAAAATTAATTGTTTCGGTAGAGCAGGATGCTAAAATCATAGAAGTAATTGATAGTGTAGAAGGCGCTGTTGAAGTACTCAATAATGAACCTGCAGTAGATTTACTTTTCCTGGATATTCAATTAGCAGATGGATTGAGCTTTGATATTTTTGAAGAAGTCGATGTACGTACCCCTGTAATTTTTACAACAGCTTACGATCAGTATACTCTAAAAGCTTTTAAAGTAAATAGTATTGATTACCTGTTAAAACCGATAGATGAAGATGAGCTAAAACAAGCGCTTGAAAAATTCAAAAATCTTTATCAAGTCAATGATTCATCTGTGTTGGTGCCGCGTGATATCATACGTGAATTGAGAGAAGGGATAGAGAAACCTATGTACAAAAAAAGGTTTCTAGTTAAAATGGGACAACAACTTACCTATGTGAAGACAGAAATGATCCGATACTTTTATTCTGATGAAGGCTTGGTTTATGTAAAAACAGTTGACAATAAGAAACATCTTATTGATTTTACACTGGACCAATTGACAGAAGTATTGGAACCCGCTGGTTTTTTTAGGATTAATCGAAAGATGATTTTACATATTGAATGTATTCATAAAATCCATACTTATTTCAATAGCAGGTTAAAACTGGAACTAAAACCAGCGACTGATTTAGAGGTAATTGTAAGCAGAGATAGGGTGAGCAATTTTAAGAGTTGGCTGGATAGTTAAAAAGGAGCTGTGAAATTAAATTTTGTTGTTAGCAATCATACACTTTTTAGTGATCCAAAGACTTTGGTTTAAAGGTCGAAGGGTCTAAAAGTCTAATGACCTAATTTTTAGACCTTTCAACTTTTAGACGCTTAGACTATTGAGCGTAACATTATTTCAAATGATAATATTTAGGCATAAATGCAAGCTCTTTAATTTATTCAGTTGTAACCTTATACCCTCTATTCTTTGTCTTCTTTATTTTTATCTTATTGATGTCTTTACCAAACTTGTATTTTTCTTTAGCTAGCTTCACGTATTTGTCCTTCAACTTATTGGACTGCTTTTTACCATTGACAATAAAAGTATCGTCACTCAATTCGAATTCAAGATTATCTGTGGATTCTATTAGACCGTCACTTAGCATCTCGTCTTGGATATCAACAATGAATGAAGACTCTCGCCTTCTTTCATCGATTAATACTTCATATTCTTCTTGTCTTTTCTCATAAGCCTCTCGGGTTCTTTCAATGATTGGTTCATATAACTCTTCCCTCATTTCCTTCAATTTTTCCATTTGCATTTCCAATAGCTCTCTATTTTTTTCACCATTTAGTTTTTGATGCATTTCCTCCATTAACGCCTGTTGCTCAAGCATCTTTTTTTGCATCAGTTCCATGCGTTCACGGTATTTTTGGCTGTATTCCTGTTTTAAGACTTCCATTTTTTCTCTCAACTCTAATATATTGGGACGGATGATGGTATCATTATTTAGATAGATAAATGGTTCATCTCCCATAATTATGTCAGAATCATTGAAATAAAAACCTTCTGAAAAGTCCATATCCATATCAGGCATAACAATGGTGGGAAAATCCATTTCCGGAAATTCAAAACTGCCCTCGTTGAAAAATTCAAATTCTGGCATTTCAAAATCGAAATCAAAAGAATCCCATTCATCGCTGTCAAAATCGATATCGTTAAAATTATCAGGTATGTAGAAATAATTACCATCATTTTCTTTGATAAAAATATAGTCCTCTCCATGCACAATTGTATCTCCATTGACAATCGTAGATTCACTATCTACTATCATTTTTGTAGTTCTACCTAACTCATCAATCACTTCTACCATGGTTTTACCATTTTTCAACTTTTTAGTTTTGATGGTTTTTTTCGTTGGTACAGGTGGAGTAGGAGGCGCTGGAGGTGCAGGTGGAGCACCTGGAACTCTAGGTGAACTAGGAGAAGGTGGAGTAGGAGGTGCTGGTACATCCTTAATCATCTTTTCAATTCGATCCTCATAATTTTTATATTCAGATTTTGGAATAACTCGATCATTTACTTTCAAATAAGTGATTTTCTGATTTTCTACTTTTACGGTAATGCGCTCACCGTCTTTCTCAACATCATAATTGATGGTGCCTTTGGGAAATGTGTCTAAAGCTGCCGGAGCCAAAGTGGCAATTTCTGACTCAGGAATTATGATGCGGTCCTCTGTTCTAGCATCATTTTTTATAGCAAAAACCATTGCGAATACTATTAAAAGCACACTTGCAACTATTTTCTCCATGATAGATGATTTTTGTTGTGGTTGATTTAATATTCTTTTTATCCTGTCTAAGAGTGTTTGTTTATTGCCGGAAAAAGGCATCGCCATTCTGACTTGATTCATGTTGTATTCTTCCATCTTCATCAAAGTCTTTGCGTAACTCAGTGAATCTCCACAGAGTTCTACTGCAATATCATCACAGCTGTTTTCTCTTTCAAAACGAATGGTTTGACTCAACCACCATACACCAGGGTTAAAGTAGAACAGGCTTTCAATGAAGGAATGAATGATATTCCACAAATAGTCTTGCCTGGCAATATGAGCCAATTCATGAGCAAGGATGCCTTCAATTTCTTTGGGCGTCAATTGATTGACTAAACCAATTGGAATGAAAATAATTGGATTAAGAAAGCCAAAAGTAAATGGGCTCTTAATCTTAGCTATTGCTTTGAGCTGAATAGAATAGGCTAAGTCCAGCATAGCTGTCATTTCTTTAAAAGGTTTTTCCCATTTTTCATTCCAAAGCGTGATAGAGGTCTGTTTGAGCTGTTGCAAATACCATAAACCTCCAAATAATCGGATGCTGAAAATTAGAACTCCAATCATCCATGTCCAGACAATTAAGGAGGTGTGATCATTAACCCAGTCAATCATTGAAAGTTTGTCGAGTCCTTGCTTTTCAGGAAACTGAGTGACGATCACCATATAGTTATCAGAAAAGGAATAGACCATTTCTCTGGAGTTTTCTACATATCTGGTAAATGCTTTGAAATATTCCCAAAAAGTAGCAATGGCAAGTGCAAACACAATAAGGATGCCCATATTAGCAACATTGTACTTCCAACTTGAAGATTTATCTTTCGATTTCCCAATGATGAGATGTGCAATCAAAGCGACTAATATGCCTTGCCACAAAGAATGGATAATCGTCCAGCCAATGGCGTGAAATACAGCTTCAGAAGTAATTTTTTCTAACCAAGACATGATTGTTTTATTTTAAGTCGGGTGATTTTTTATTTTTTATCCTTCTCAATCTTATTGATCAGAGCTTTAATTGCTTCCAGTTCTTCCTCAGAAGCACTGTGATTCCCTAAAGCTTCCATAACCAGTTGACTAGCGGAGCCTTTAAATGTGCTCTTTAAGAAATTATCCAACAATTTCTTTTTAGTTGCTTGTTCAGCTACTGATGCATCGTAGATGTGAGTCCTGGTAGAAGTATCTCTTTTGAGCAACTTCTTATCCAGCATGATCTGCATGGTCTTTAGGGTGGTTGTGTAACCAATTTCGATCTGTTTGACAGCCTTGAGGTATTCATTGACTTGCCTTACCGATGATGGACCTTGCTCCCACAGTATCTGTAGAATCTCTAATTCCGCTTCTGTCGGTTTGTACGATTTTGACATAACAGGTATACGAATTGTTTCGTAGGTAAATATATACGAAGCTTTTCGTATAATCAATTTTGTCTACGTAGTCTTTCGTACTTTAACAGTTGTTTAACATTAAAAACTTAGTTTTATGGAAAAATGAAAAGCATGACCCGTTTTAGCTTTGTAGCATTAATTCTTTTGATTTTTTTTCTTTTTTCTTGCGATGGAGGAGGATTTGAAGAACAGGATGATAATACCTCTAATAATGAATTAACTACTGATACAGCCATAGAATCCAAAGATTCCTCAGTTACTAAGCTGCTTGATTGTGCATTATTAGATGGTACTAAAGATTTGTTTATTGTCAACTCAAAACAATATTCATTTTATCTTCAGGAAAAAGAGGGCGGACAGTACATAATAATTATTGACAAGGTCAGCTGTAGCTTGGATTCTATTTCGCTAGAAGTGAAAAACGATCAGTTCTTTAGACTGTTTGAGGAAAGCTTTAATGAGAATACACAATCTTTAGTTTTGGCAACGGATGAAAGTATATACTCTTTTGCACCAAAAGAAAAAGAGTTGAAAAAGTTAATGGAACCGACTTATTATGAAAAGCGATTTTCTCTGGATGCTCAATCAGGTTCTATTCTTGAGCTTAAATTTTGGAATAACTATCTATGGGGGTATGCAACAGATTTTGGTGTTTTTGCTTTTGAATATGATGCTGAAGAAAAAGAATTTAAACCATTTATTCCAGTTGGAGAATATACAGTACGAGAAGGAGAGTACAACAGCTTGTTTAACATAAAATCACTTAGTGGAGAGATGACTTGTGTCGTACCGCTGAAGAGTAACAGTAAAACATCAATCAACTTTCAAACTTTCAATCAAATTGAAATACCTGAAGTTAGTGAATCGATGGTTAATGCAATTGGAAGCTATTGTGTGATTGGTAGTGAAGAGGCCTATTATGGTGTAATAGATCTGAAAAATGTGAACTATGTAGATGTACCTATCTCCATATTAAAAAGTGATATCAATCAAATTAAAGAGTATTTGAATGGCCTTTAGTCTTTAATAAACAGAATTGACTGTGCCTGGAACCTACTATTTATTCTTCCAGTACTCAAGAGTAAGCTTGAGCGTTTTACTAGGCTCATTTAGTTTGAAGCAGGTTTCCCTAAAACTTGGCTTCTTCCATCTAGATCCTTCAAAGTTTGAAAAAGCATAGGGCTCTTTTGGTATACCAAAGATATTGGTGTCTAACTTCCCACTATCATTGGTATCGTGATAAATGGCAATGGAGTAATCTCCATAAGGAAGTGCATCGATTACAATTTCTTTCTCCTCTTTATCAGATACAGGGATTACCTTTAAGAGTATGGCTTGATCTGTATCCAGAAAACTTTCTTCACTATTAAAAACAGCAATCCGTAGACTGCCTTTAGCTTCCTTAAGTGGATCTATTTTTAACATTAGTTGAGTCTCCATAGCTGAGCTGTTGATGCTACATACAAAAACTAAAAAGAAAATGGTTTTAATAATTTGGCTCATGTTGTTACATAATTCGATATTCTTTCAACTTGGGTAGCTAATGTTTTTTCAAGAAACCTTTGCATAGCGTTTGCTTCTAGTAATAACATTAATCCTCTAGCATGAATTTGGTTCACAAATTCATGAGGAGAAAGCGAATTTGAATAGAATTTATTGTTCTAGGAGTGCCGTTTTTTGTGGGGCTAATATGGGTAAGTGGACAGCAAATTCATTTTCAGTAGCGATGATTTCTACTTCTTTGCTGGTGAAAAAGGCATACCTGTTTTTAATATTTTGAAGTCCTACCTTAGTAGAAGTGCCCGTTTGCCTTTTGGGTTGAAATTTGTTGGAAACGATGAGCTTCCCATTTTCGAGATAGACTCTAATGTGTAAAGGCTTGGATTGAGAGATGACATTGTGTTTGATGGCATTTTCAAATAGCAATTGCATGGATAGGGGTAATATTTTGGCCTGGTAGATGTATTCAGGCACCTCAATTTTTACACATAAATTTTCACCAAAGCGTTCTCTTAATAAGAACACATAGGAATGCAGAAAATTGATTTCCTCAGCAATAGAAATGAGTTGTTTATCTCTGATTTCAAGAATGTATCGATATACTTTTGACAACTTTTGCACAAACTTAACCGACTGATCCGGATCTTCAGGAATCATGTAAGCTAATGTATTCAGACTATTAAAAAGAAAGTGAGGATTGACTTGTGACCTTAACCCTTCCAATTGAGAAGCTATATTTTCTCTTTTTAACTGTTCTTTTTCCAAAATAGAATTTTTCCATTGTTCGCTTAGATAAATTCCCTCATAAATACCCGTAATAATCATTGTAAGTAAAATTGGAGCAATAAATGCGCCCATAGGTGGAGGTCCTTCTGGAGGAGCATCACCTAAGAATAGGTAGAAGAAATGGTTGATTGGAGTACAAAATAAAGTGACAACAATGACGACAGCTATTGCGGATAAGGCAGTATAAAGTATCCTGGACCTTATTTTACGGTGCTCTGGAATTTTTCCACGCCAGAAGATGTTAACTTCTCTGATACTCAACCAGTACAAAGTAGAATAAAATGATGCAATCATCCATTTTTTTGCTAGCGGCTCTATTCCTTGGTCAAAGGACATGTCGAAAAAAATGAATGGGATCACAGCACCTACTAAGGGGATGCCAAATGCGACGAACAAACGATCGTCAAATCCAATTAATTTTTTTCTTTTCTCGCTAAGTTTGAACATAATGGATTAAATAATTCTACTCAAGTTAATAAAAACATCAATGAGAATAATGTTCATCAACAGGAATTGTAGACTTATCGAGCTGAATCGTTGTAAAAACCGGATAGATTGTAAAAGAGTGAGGCCGTCTCGTAACTCATTCTTCGTTTTGAGCCGCCTAAGAAAGTTTTGTTTGAGTCCATTTAGTAAAAAAAGCTCTGCTTTTTTTACTAAATGGACTCAAACAAGATATTATTTGCTGACGACGAAGGACTTTTGAGACATCCCAGTCTTTCATAATTGAAGAGACTCAAAACGATATATCTGTTTTGAGCCTCTGTCGACAAGCGGATTGTATTTTGCTTGATAATATAGATGCTAGTCAGCGAAACTAGCGGTAAAACTTTAATTGCTTACAGCACATAGTCATTTGCCTGAATCAATGTGTCTGCAATCAATCTACGTCCTTTTTTCACATTTGTTGGTTGGTACTTGGTGAAGCGTTTAACACCCATCAAGAAGGTGCGTAATAAATCACCTTCTGCAAAAGAAACCAATGCATCTGTTGCAAATTTATTCATTGCAGCTGTTGTATCTGTCAAGAACACTTTTAAAATCGCATCGTATACCTCTTGATCTACTTTTCTTTTCTCTGGTGCTTGAGATAATTTGTGAACCCTTAATAAGGTAGACTCTGCCAAGTGCAATTGGATAAGCATGTCAGCAACATTCATAATGATTTCCTGCTCATGTTTTAAGTTTAGCTTACCATCCATTTGCATTTTAGCAGCACCACCAGCAACCATTAAAATCAACTTCTTGAATTCTTTAACGGCTTTATATTCTGCAGCGTACTCTCCTTGAGGATTACCAAAGCCTGGCATAGAAGCCAATTCTTTTTGTACTTCCCATGCTGGTCCAATGATATCCAACTCACCTTTCATCGCTCTTTTCAACAACATATCGATTGATAATAAGCGATTGATTTCGTTGGTTCCTTCAAAGATTCTATTGATTCTTGAGTCTCTATAGCCTCTGGCAGCAAATCCTTCTTCGGAATAGCCCATACCACCATGAATTTGTACGGTCTCATCTACCACATAATCCAATGCTTCAGAACCTGCTACTTTAAGAATAGCACACTCAATCGCATATTCTTCTGCTGCTTGTAATTTAGCTTGGCCAAATTCGAAACCATCTTCTTCCAAGGCAGCTTTCTTTGAAGAAAGTTGATTAGACACTTGGTACAAAGAGCTTTCAGTTGTAAATAAACGGATAGCTTGCTGAGCGATTTTATATTTGATAGCACCGAAATTGGATATAGGCTGCTTGAATTGGTTGCGCTCATTGGCGTAATTGATTGCTTTAGCGTGATTGCCTTTTGCAGCGCCCAAACAAAGTGCACCTAACTTATAACGACCAATATTCAATACATTGAAAGCAATTAGGTGTCCTTTTCCAATCTCTCCCAATACATTTTCTACAGGAACCTTTACATTTTCAAAAAATACCTGACGAGTAGAAGAACCTTTGATACCAAGTTTGTCTTCTTCAGCACCAAGTGTAAGTCCTTCAGATCCTTTTTCAACTATGAAACCAGTAAACTTATCTCCATCTACCTGAGCGAATACAATGAATAGGCCCGCAAATCCAGCATTGGTGATCCACATCTTCTGACCATTCAAAATATAATGAGTACCATCTTCTGATAATTCAGCTTTGGTTTTTGCAGCAAGAGCATCAGAACCAGAACCAGGTTCAGTCAAGCAATAAGCAGCCTGCAATTCACCATTGATAAGCCCTGGTAAGTATTTTTCTTTTTGGCTGTCGTTACCAAAGTATAGAATTGGCAACATTCCAATACCAGTGTGTGCAGCAAAAGCAACTGAAATTGAGCCCGAATCTCCAAATGCTTCAGCTATATAAGTATTGGTATTGGTATCCATTTGAAGGCCTCCATACTGCTCTGGCATATGAGTACCTAAAAAGCCAAGCTCTGCTAACTTTTTCATCAAATCTACAGCAATGCCATCTTCTTGCTTTTCGATCTTATGAACATTAGGTTCTACTTCTGTCTTAACAAAATCTCTTACCGTCTGATAAATCATGGCTTGCTCCTCATCCATATCCTCGCGAATGTAGATATCTTGATATTCAGTATCCTTGATGAGAAATTCTCCACCTTTAAGAATGTTAGACTTTACAATTGTATCTGGCATATTTACTGATTTTTATGATTTGGCGAAAATTCGCTATAAAAATATCTGTTTTTTGGAAAAAAGTAAAGGGTTTGGGAGAAAAAATTGCGAAAATTCGCTAATTAGGTCATTTTGAAGATGATTTTGGATGGAATTGGGTGGAATATTTAGTGGAATTGACTGAATCAGTTTAGAAGTTTAGGGATTAGGTGTTTAAGGTTACTCACCTTGGCGCGGGCTGAAGTATGGAATAAACTAAACCTCTAAACGAATTATTTATATCGTAATACTTAGTAATGGTCAAAGAATAACTTATCGATTTGGATCTGTCATTTCAACTTT
>JBCBCD010000054.1:12649-15105 GCA_038530915.1 Bacteroidota bacterium | reverse complement strand
AGCTAGGTTCATAAAATATTGGTTTTCAGAAGCTAGAAATTTAAACATACTCTTAATGCCAAAACCGAACACAAGTAATTTGGTAATCAGATTAATCTCCTAAATAAATTTCACTCAAATTGAAACACATACTATTCATTTTATTGGTAGCATACAGTACCCTTTCCTTTGCTCAGGAAAAAGTAGTTTTCATCAATGATATAGACAGTCTTATTAAGCAATATTTGTTGGATAAGGATTTTCCAAGTGCAGCTGTAGGAGTAGTATACAGTGATCAGGTCCTTTATGAAAAACGAATAGAAAGAGAGAAAGAAAGCGAAGCTTCTACAGATGAAAAGTCAATTTATAACATTGCCTCAGTGGCAAAGCCTTTTGTTGCAACGGCCATAATGATATTGGTGCAAGAAGGAAAAATTGACATAAAATCACCTGTAGTCCAATACCTCCCTTATTTTAAAATGGCTTCTAAATATCAAGATGATATTACTATAGAACACCTGTTGACCCATACTTCCGGTCTGCCTGGTACTAGTTCGCCGGATGATTATGACTATCTAGATGTGGATACTACTGACAGTGCACTGATCAATCATATCAAATCACTCTCTGAGCTAAAGTTAAAATTTAAGCCCGGGAAGAAGTATGCTTATAGCAATGTAGGCTTCGAGATTCTTGGTCAGATCATTGCGGAAGTCAGCGGCATGTCTTTTGATGAATTCATGAATGCAAAACTGTTTCAGCCTTTACAGATGAACAGGACTTCCTACATCCTATCCAATTTCCAGGCAACTGATATTTCACAGCCACACCTTGGCCATCCTAATCAAAAGACCAATCGTTTTCCTTATAACAGAGCTTTTAGTCCAAGTGGAAATCTTTTTACTCCCATTGAGGACATCAATAAATGGATGATCTTTAATTTAAATGCCGGTAAATGGAACGGTTTTAAGCCACTTTCTTCAGAAAACTTCAATGAACTCATTACACCCAGAGTGGAAAATGACGATGACGGTTTTGTTGGCTTGGGCTGGATGATTGAAAAAAATCTGATTGTACATGATGGATTAGATATGGGCTACAGTGCTTTGATGGTTTTATTCAAAAAGCAAAAAATTGGGATCACGGTATTGATCAATCACCAAGAAGCAGATTGCAATGAATTGCTTAACTTAATTGCGAAGTCGATTAAGTGGTAGAAAAGTTTAAAATGGAAAAGCTCCTAAGAACAAATGCAGAAAATGCAGACTTTGTAAACCTGTTAGCAAAACTCAATAAAGAGTTGGCTGTACTGGATGGTGATGACTATGCATTCTATTCATTGACGTCAAAAACAACCCATGGCAAAACTCTTTAGAAAAATCCGTCAAAAATTGATTGTTGAAAAGAAGCTCCAAAACTATTTGCTCTATGCACTTGGTGAGATATTGCTGGTTGTAATTGGAATCTTGCTAGCGCTGCAAATCAATTCTATGAGTCAAGATCGACAAAAAGCAAAACTTGAAAAAGTCTTATTGGCTCAAGCCAAATTTGAAATTCTTGAGACCTACAAGGATGTATGGCGAGATATGGGCATCTTGGAAATGGGAGATAGAAGCCATCATGAGATTCTTCAACACTTTGCTGATGATAAGCCCTATGCAGATAGCCTCTGTTTTGACTTTTATTGGATTACAATGGACGAGTACGTCTACCCTCCAAATGCATCATTTGGTAGACTAAAAGAGGAAGGACTTGACATTATTAAAGATGATACGATTCGATTGTTATTACAGTCCTTGTATGAAGGACGTTTTCCTCGCTTGACTAAAAATGTTTCTGTTATACCAGATATCTCTGATGCCTTTAACGACTATTATCTCAACTTTTTTAAACCCAATACAGACTTGAGCTTACAGTATAATTATCCATTGGCTGATGATACAGTGGGAAGTAAGATCTATGATGATGTTTCTTATCGATTTCCCAGGACAGATGACAAGGATGTACCTATATCTACAATAGGGTTTGTTCCATTAGATTTTGAAACACTAAAAAGAGACCCAAAATTCCTAATGTTACTGGAACAAACCAAAGGATATCGCGATAACAAAATGCTGCATTATTCAGTAGTTAAAATAATAATCAAAGAAGTGATCAAAAGGATTGATAGAGAATTGGAGGATGATTAGTTAGAGTGCGTAGGTAAATGTGTTATTAATAAGTTTGATACTAGTCTAAAATTAAAAAAAGGCATGGTACAAACAATCGTTATAGAAGATCTGAAATTGAGCCAACTGAATAAAAGTGATTTGAAAACTTTAGTTGACTGGGCTAAAAAGGAAGGATGGAATCCGGGAGATCAGGATTATGATCTATTTTGGAAGACAGATCCTGATGGATTTTATGGTTTCTTTTACGAGCATGAATTGATCGCGGGTGGTTCGGTGGTTTCATACAATGATGAGTTTGGATTTATG
>JBCBCD010000054.1:4855-12639 GCA_038530915.1 Bacteroidota bacterium | reverse complement strand
GATTTATGGGCTTGTTTATTGTTCATCCCGGTTTTCGAGGCCAAGGTATTGGAAGGAAGTTGTGGTACCTTAGAAGAAATCTCTTATTAGATAGACTAAAAGAGGGGGCAGCTATAGGGATGGATGGTGTGGTAGCCATGCAGCCGTTTTATGCAAAAGGAGGCTTCAAAATAGCTTTTAAAGATGAAAGATATGAGTGCATAGGTCAAAAACTGTCTTACAGTGAAGCAGTATCAACCATAAGAGAAGGCGATTTCGAGCAAATAACTGCTTATGATTTACGTAGTCTGGGGTACAACCGACAAAAGTTTCTGAAAAATTGGCTGCTAAATCCAGATAGTTTATCATTTAAATATTCAACGGATAATGGCCTTAGTGGCTACGCAACCATTAGGAACGCAGATCAGGGTTACAAGATTGGGCCATTATTTGCTGATAGTGACGAAATTGCAGAAGAATTATACAGAGCGTGTCTAAACTGGGCTGCAGGAGAGGCAGTATTTCTGGATATTCCGATGGTCAATAAGGGGGCAGTTGCTTTGGTAGAAAAATACGATGCAAAGTATGTTTTTGAATGTGCCAGAATGTATTTGGGAAAGCCAATTGAAATGAATATGGATAAAGTTTTTGGGATTACAACATTTGAACTTGGGTAAAGTTAAACAACTTCATTTAGTTGATCAAGTCATTACCATAAAGTGAAAAACTAAATTTCTTGACTTTTGAGCTAGGTAGAGTTCATAGCGCCTTCCATTTTTTTTAAACTCATTATTATTAAGTAGTTAATGGTCTTATCATTACATTAAAAAATATGGAGCTACTAAATACAGTAGGAATTTTAGGTAGGATGAGTTCTGCTGCTACCGGAGAATACTACCATTTGATTAACCAGAAGGTGAGAACAATTAAGGGAGGGCATAATATTGCTGAGCTAATCATCTGTCTAAGATTGAGTATTGGCTACTACGCAGCTAAGTACACTCTGAAATAAATTATTTAAGCTTGTGAAGCCAACTTATGTGAGCTAAAAAAATAATAAGCTCATCAACCTAAATAATGCGTTCTGCACAAAATGCAGCAACAAATTTAGCTTTAACAGTCCGTAGGACGATTCGACAGCCTCCGAAGGAGTAGCGATTAGACTTTAGACAAAATTCGGGATAACTCATATTTATAATATAGGATAAAAAAAAGGCAGCTATAGAATAGCTACCCTTTTACTATATTAAACTAATATCCAGTTCAAATTTAATAATTATTTTGTTTTGATGGAACATCCAATTGCTCTTGTGAAGCTAGGATCCACCTTTTTACCATTTTCTAACGCATTGATGGCTTCTTTAACATAATGTGTCTTCACATTATCGGCATCTTTTGGAGAATCATCTAATGCACCTATGTACTGAACCGTCATATCTGCATCTATTAAATAGATATGAGGAGTGCGGCTAGCACCATACTGAGGATATACTTTTTGACCTTTGTCCATCAAATAAGCGAAAGGAAATTCTTTCTCATCTGCACGTTCTTTCATTTTATCCATGCTATCACCAGGTTGTACTTCTGGATCATTTGGCATGATTGCTACTACAGGCCATCCTTTATCAGCTAAATCATTGTGTGTCTCGATGATGCGATCTTCATACTTAACCGCCCAAGGACAAGTATTACAAGTAAATGTAACAATGTACCCTTTTAGTTCTTTTCCAGCTTTTTTATACTCAGCAGCGATTCCTTCCAGAGAAACCATTTTACCATCTACATTTTCCAATTGAAAATCAGGTGCTTTGTCACCCACTTCCAATCCATCTGCAACCATAGAGTTTGGAGTAGCAGCCATCCATACAAATGCAGCTACCAATACTAATGCAATTGATCCGATTAATTTCTTCATAACAATCGATTTTTTTGGTTTAGACGACTAAGAATCAAATCTTATCGTAATAAATTATAAGTAGTTAATAGAATTTCAAGTCATATTGTTGCAAAAACGCATTTCGATTCTAAAAAGTCCTAAACTGCTTTTTAGACAAAGAAAAAGCGTTACAACATTGCCTTTATAGTGCCGGTTAGTTCTTCATAGCCTTTTACTTCTCCCATGAAAAACTTACGGTCCTCCTTGTTGTAGATAACGGTTACGGGAATAGCACCATCCCATTGTTCTTCTACCTCTGCAATCCAGCTATTGTAATCATCATCGAGGAAAGCAATTACATCAGATTTTAGTTCTTTCTCTTCAATAAAATTCTTCAACTTGGTTTCAATCTGATTTTCAAAATCAAGGCTTACCAGGATCACTCTAACTTTATCATCTGCAAAATCCGTATGTAAATCTTCGAAATAAGGCAACTCTTTAACGCATGGCTTACACCAAGTAGCCCAGAAGTTGATGATGTAAGTCGTATCGTTTGAATATTCAAATATAGGTCTCAATTCTTCAAAGCTGGTATACACCGGAAAATCAACATCGTAAGCAGCTTCTTCTTCTTGAGTTACTTCTTCTGTTTCACTAGTTTCTTGTTCTGTTTCTGCTGTATTGTCATCAGTGGAAGTGCTACTATTGCAGCTGAATGAAAAAATCGCCAATGCGAAGACAAAAAGGAAAGGAAAAAAATTCTTCATAGTTAAACCTACTTTTGTGATGTAAAGCGACACAAAAAGTCAGAATTTTCCAAATGTTTTTTGTTAATGTTGGGTTAAGGGGATCGTGTCATCTTTTTATCTTATCATCTTTTTATCTTTTTATCGTGTCATCTTTTTATCCTTTCATCTTGTGATCTTTTTACTACATTTTTCCCACTATATCTGTATTTGGAATGAAATAGCATATTTATTGGGATTATTCTTTTTTTTGAGTGAGTTGCATATCATAAAAAATCAATGTAGCTTATTGGTTATCAATTTATTGTGGCATTTAATTAATTCACTATAATATTTTTAAATTACAATTTAGATTTATGAGAGTTCAAGATTCTTTTACAATTTACAAAGATCGAACAAAGCTATTTTCTTTAAACATTATCAGGCTGGTTGATGATTTACCAGATGGCCATGTTACACGTACGTTGGGTAATCAATTATTGAGATCAGCTACTTCAGTTGGGGCAGATTATCGTGCTGCTTGTCTTGCAAGATCAGTTAGAGAAAGATATTCTAAAATGTGCATAGTAGTTGAAGAAGCAGATGAAACTTGTTTTTGGTTAGAATTATTGACGAGTTCGAAAAAAATCGATCCTTTACAAATAGACGATTTGGTACAGGAAGCTAATGAACTTGCAAAAATCATGTCATCTTTTAGACTGAGCGTTAAGAAAAAATTGTAATTTTCTTATTGCGAGTATCTTCAACCAACATCAACTATATCCATGAAATGCATAGCAATGTTATCTAATAACACATCACAAAATGACAAGATAACACGATAAAAAGATGAAAACATCAATTTATGGAATAAGCAAGTCCCATCTTTTCTACCTTCTTCACAAATTCAATATCAGCCTTTACCTTCCGTTCTTTAGCCATAGTTTTTACTTTGATCTTTGTGTCTTTGTGGTATAGCTCGAGTCTAAATCGGTGTTGTCCGTTTGCGGAATGTACCAATTGATCGATTTGATTGATCAATTCAGTATTTAGCTTTGTGATAGGAATTTTGAGGGTTATGGATTCTGTGAGATTATCAGCTATTCCTTCTAATAATTTGATATCAGCTATTTTGAATTCCAAGTCCTCGCGCCAACCTCTTTGAAATTTGCCTCTGATGAAGATGGCTTTGCCTTCTTCCAATAAGTGTTTAAACTTTTGATAATCCTCCCCAAATAACCTGAATTCAAGGTTGGCATCATAATCTCTGATTTCGAATATGCCCCAGCCATTGCCATTTTTACTGACTAAATGTCTGGCCATGGTGATCATCCCAGCCAATTTTAATGCACCATTGTTCTGATGCTTACTGATATTGGCTAAAGTACAAGAAGTGAAATTATTGATTTCAATTTTATAATCATCTAACGGATGTCCACTTATGAAAATACCTGTTACGTCTTTTTCTTTACTCAACCGTTCGATCAATCCCCATTCTTCTGCTGTTGGCGGAGTAGGTCTCGGAATCATCACTTCATCAGTACCACCAAATAAAGAGTTTACGGCCTGTGCTTTTTGAGACTGATAGGCATTGCCATATCTCAATAAATATTCAATGAAAGTATCGTACTTATCTGTTGGTGTAAAATAATGTGCCCTATCCAGTTCTTCAAAGCGATCAAACCCTCCACCTAAAGCCAAACTCTCCATTACTTTTTTATTAACTGCTCTTAAGCTCACACGCTCTACTACTTCGAATATATCTTTGAAAGCTCCATTATTTCTTTCCTCCAATATGGCTTCCACCGGCCCCTCTCCTACTCCTTTTAAGGCAGAAAGTCCAAAACGTATGTGCCCATCTTTGTTAACAGAGAAATCTGAGACCGATTCATTAATATCTGGTCCCAACACCTTGAGTCCCATACGCTTACATTCTTGCAAGAAAAAAGTCACTTTGGTGATGTCATTCTTATTGTGTGTAAGAACCGAAGCCATGAATTCTGCCGGATAGTGTGCTTTGAAGAAGGCAGTTTGAAAAGCCACAAAAGCATAGCAGGTAGAGTGTGATTTATTAAAAGCATAAGATGCAAATGCTTCCCAATCCTTCCAAATCTTATCTAAGGTCTCTTTGGGATGACCATTGCTTTCTCCACCTTCTATAAATTTAGGGTAAAGCATATCTATCAACTTCTTCTTCTTTTTCCCCATCCCCTTACGGAGCATATCTGCCTGGCCCTTAGTGAAGTTGGCTAGTTTTTGAGATAAAAGCATCACCTGCTCCTGATAAACGGTGATTCCGTATGTATTTTTCAAATACTCTTCCATCTCGGGCAAGTCATAAGTAATGGGTTCGCGACCGTGCTTACGATTGATAAAAGAAGGAATGTATTCCAATGGACCTGGACGATATAGAGCATTCATCGCGATAAGATCATCAAATTCAGAAGGGATGAGTTCTTTCATGTACTTCTGCATTCCTGTACTCTCGTATTGGAAAATGCCGATCGTCTCGCCACGTTGAAATAATTCATACGTCATTTTATCGTCCAAGGCGACCAATTCAGGATCAATTTCAACCCCATGCCCTTCTTTTACCATACGTACTGCATCCTTAATGATGGTGAGGGTCTTTAATCCCAAGAAATCCATTTTGAGAAGGCCGGCATCCTCAGCTACACTATTGTCAAACTGTGAGACCAGCATATTGGAATCCTTATCTACCTTCACAGGTACATACTTGGTAATTTCATCGGGAGTAATTACTACCCCACAAGCATGAATCCCGGTATTTCTTATCGAGCCTTCCAGTTTTTTGGCCGTTTGAATCATCCGACCAATATCATTATCCTGAGCAGCTAAATCTCTAAACTGATAAGCTTTCTCAATGTCATCACTATTCATTTTGCCTTTCAGCTTAGGGTCGATATCCTCCTTTGCTAAAACTTTATTCAGCGTCGCTTTAAGGTTAATGGGAAAAGCTTTGGCCACTTTATCTACTTCTGGTAAAGGTACATTCATTACACGACCTACATCTCTAAGGGAACTCTTAGCGGCCATGGTACCATAGGTAACAATTTGAGCAACCTGATTTTGACCATACTTATCAATTACATAATCGATTACTTTTTGACGCCCTTCATCATCAAAATCGATATCAATATCCGGCATAGAAACACGCTCCGGATTTAAGAAACGCTCAAATAGTAAGTCATACTTAATTGGGTCTACATTCGTTATGCCAATACAATAGGCAACTGCTGATCCTGCCGCAGATCCCCTACCCGGCCCTACGGATACCCCCATGTCCCGAGCTGTATTTGTAAAATCCTGAACGATTAGGAAGTAGCCCGGATAACCAGACTGCTTGATAACGCTCAATTCGAAGTTGAGTCGCTCTTCTATTTTTGGGGTAATGGTACCATATCGTTTTTTTGCACCATCAAAGGTCATTTTTCTCAGCAGCTCATCTTGTGTATTGATCCCGGGAGGTAATGGGTAGGCGGGCAATAGTACATCTCTTGCCAGGGTTAGCTTGTCAATTTTATCATAAATTTCCATTGTATTGTCCAACGATTCCGGAACATCGTGAAACAATAGTCCCATTTCTTCTCGAGTCTTAAAGTAAAAGTCAGAACTAGGAAATTTGAATCTTTTCTCTTCTTCAATCAAGCTGTTGGTATTGATACACAACAACATATCATGAGGCAACCAATCATCTTCTTCTACATAGTGAGAATCGTTGGTTGAAATGACTTTGAGGTCGTATTTTTTTGCAAAAAGAAGCAACTGCTGATTAATATCTTCTTGGCTAATGCCCAAACCATCAATATTCTCAAGTCCTCTATGCCTCTGCAACTCTATATAGTAGTCTTCACCAAATAAATCAATCCACCATTTTAGCAACTCTTCCGCTTTTTCCAGATCTCCACGCATTATGGCTTGAGGTACTTCAGCACCAATACAACAGGAAGTAGCTATAATTCCTTCATGATGCTGTACCAGGATTTCTTTGTCGATTCTTGGAAACTTGCTGTAAAGTCCTTCAATAAAACCCAGTGAACACAACTTTGAGAGGTTTTCATACCCAACTCTATTTTTAGCCAAAAGCAATTGGTGGTAACGAACGTCTTTTTCGTTCTTTGCTCTTGAGAAGCTTTTTCTATGTCTATCTTCTACTAAATAAAACTCACAACCAATGATTGGCTTCAACTCTCTTTTCTCAGCTTCTGCAACAAATTTGAAAGCACCAAACATATTACCATGATCCGTTAGGGCTACTCCTTTTTGACCATCTTGTTGTGCTTTATCCATCATCACACCAATATTAGATGCTCCATCTAATAATGAATATTGAGTATGACAATGTAAATGAATAAACTCTGGCATATTTGCTAGTTAACGCTTCAACAATAAACTTCATACGCACGGGCAATAACACTAAACAAATCATTAGCTAGGATTTGTTAGGTCAAAAAATCTTAGACAACTTCTTCGGCAATAGAGAAAAAGGAGGAAAGACTTTTTCGATAGCCCTATATATAGCTATCAATATACCACAAATTGTTGAGCAAATTCAGCTAGCTAGTAGGATAATTTTTCCACAAAATGTTGAAAACAATTAACATCCTGTGGAAAAGCAAAATAGTACTACTACAAACTAAAAGGTAATAGTTTGAATATTGCCTAAATTGCCTTTTTAGTAGAGTGTTGTGTTGCTTTGGGAAAAAAGCTAAGCAGTAGCTTTATAAAAACATTGGGCCGCATCATAAACAGTTTCAATCGTTGAAGCTTCCTCAGAGGAGAGATAAACTTTAAGTTCTTTCTCTAAATTTGCGATCAACAATAGCTTATCAACGGCATCAAGATGTAAATCGTCAGAAAAGTCAGTAAAAGTATTGATCTTCGAAGTAGGGATATTAAAGTCCCAACTAATCAATTTAATTATCTGCTCTTCGATGGTCGGATTGTTTGTGTTGTTTATTACCACGGTGAATCGTTTTACTTCGTAACGCCCAAAAAAGCGGATTGGTTGCTTGCGAAGTGCAATATAGTACTACTTTTTTCAAAAAAAAGCGCAAAATCGGATAATTTAGTCTGATTTGAGGGATGAAGGTGGGCTATTTATCGACGAAAGGGTCTATGATCTATAATCTATAATCTATAATCTATAATCTATAATCTATAATCTATAATCTATAATCTAT
>JBCBCD010000054.1:0-4755 GCA_038530915.1 Bacteroidota bacterium | reverse complement strand
AAGGATACTCGTACTTGTCTTTTGGGTTTCATTTTCTTTCTATTTTTTTACAAAAGTAAAAGTTAGAAGGCAACTAAAAAGCAAGTTAAACCTTAGATATTCGACCCTTAGAGCAGAAAAAACTATAAAGTAAAATTAGTAGTCGGTCCTCCTTCTTTCATTTGATAAAACTGATTGATGATTTGAATGACTTCTTTAGGATCATCTACTATAGGCATATTTTGTAAATCCGATAATTTGATATTTCTTGCTTTTTCAAACACGACTTTTGTCATCCAATCTTTTAACCCACGCCAAAACTCTGAACCAACTAAAATAACCGGCACAGGATCAATCTTCTTGGTTTGAATGAGGGTAAGAACCTCAAATAACTCGTCCATGGTTCCCATACCACCGGGTAACACCACGAAAGCTTGGGCATACTTTACGAACATCACTTTTCTTATGAAGAAATACCTGAAATTTAATACTTTATCATGATCTACATAAGGATTGTGACCTTTTTCAAAGTCCAACTCAATGTCCAGGCCTACAGATTTTCCACCTTCGATTTGAGCTCCTTTGTTTCCAGCCTCCATAATTCCGGGACCTCCTCCGGTAATCACACCATAACCTTCTATAGTCAATAACCTGCCAATCTCTACTGCCAAAGCATAGTAAGGATGTTCGGGTTCAGTTCTGGCAGATCCAAAAATTGAAACACAAGGACCTATCTTATTCATTGATTCAAAACCTCGTACAAATTCAGAGATTACCTTAAATAAGGTCCATGAATCTTCTCCCTGAATGTGATCCCACTGCTTCATCTGTGGATTAGGCCTGTTTTCTTTATTTATCATCTGTACTATTTTTAGAAACGGTTGTTAGTTGTTGGTTTTTAGTTTTTGATGCAGAATAAATTCCACACTACCCTTTTCAAAGTTCACTCAACGAAGAACCAAGAACTAACAACAGCCCATATAAGTATTCTTTTGAATAAAATGCTAATGTAATAAATTACTGAACGACCAAATCATGAGACCCACTTTTCACACTGATTGTCTTATCCGTTTTCTCTACTGGAGTCTTCTCTCTTATAGACTGGACGACTCTAAATTGTGCTGTTGCTTCTGAAGAAGAAAGTGTCAAAAGGATATAACCATGATCCCTTTGATTGTTGTATTTCATGTGTGGATTGTATTCTGGGTCCATTGATCTTTTTTCTATCATAAGAACAGTATCCACACCAACTCGTTCGTCAGTATTCGCGGAAGTGATGCTGGTAGCACCAAATTCAATAGCTACCGTAGCCGTAGAATCTACTTTGTATGCATCAATGGTTTCAGGCACTTCAAATGCCCATGCTCTGTGTGTATCACCAGTTACAAAAATTACATTTTCGATTTTATTAGACTTTATGTAGCTAATAATATCATTTTGTTCTGCCGGATAACCATCCCAGGCATCTGTATTGATCACACCTCTCCATCCTAAGGCAGAAATATCCAGTTTTGAAAAGATAACCAGATTGCCAATCAATTTCCATTGTGCATCAGAATTACTCAACTCCTCTTTGAACCATGCCAATTGTTCTTTACCCAACATAGAACGCTCAGGAGAGTCAAAACCCGCTTGAGTGATGCTATCGACTTGAGCAGATCTACCTGCTAAACGTTCATCCAACATGATTAAATCCACCAGATTTCCATAGCTAAAGCTTCTGTATAAATGCTTTTCTTCATTATCCCTGATTGGTAACCACTCATAATATGCTTGTCTGGCTAAGCCTTTTCTAATATTATAATCCCCTTCTTCTTCAGGTTGGTGGTTTTGAGCGCCAGTTTGGTAAGAGTTGTTCGTTATCTCATGATCATCCCAAATGGTAATGAACGGATGCATCTGATGTGCCTTCTGAAAATCCTCATCCAATCTATATTGTGAATAACGCGTACGGTAATCTTGTAATTCGATTATTTCTTTGTTAGGTAAGTGTAGTCTACCCAAGGTCGTATCACCATAAACTCCTTGTGCATACTCGTAGATATAATCTCCTAAATGTAATACGGCATCTATATTTTCTAATTCAGCAATACGGCCAAAAGCATTAAAAAATCCTGCTTCGAAGTTTGAACAACTTACAATAGCAAACTGTAATTGATCTACAGTGCCTTCGGGAATTGTTTTAGTACGACCCACCGGTGATTTTTTTTCTAATGCTTCAAACTGATAATAGTAGTAAGTGTTAGTCTCCAAACCTGTTACATCCACTTTAACGGTATAGTCTTTGTCAACATCCGTTTCGAATGTACCTTCTTTAACTACTTCTGTCATATTAACATCCTTAGCGACCATCCATTTCCCTTCTACTGTACCTTCAAATTCGGGAGTTATCCTCGTCCATATTATAACCGCATCTTCTAGTGGGTCTCCAGAAGCCACACTGTGGTAAAAAGGAGCCATTGCTTCGTCCCAATACTGAGAGTTACCATCATCTTGATAAGGAGAACGAGTTTCTTTTTGCTGGCAAGCTGAAAAAATAAATACCAAAGCCAATAGGGTAAAAAAGAATTGCTTCATCTTTTTGCCTCAAAAGAAATTGATTTTCAAGAATTTTGGAGCGGAGAGTGTATTAAATTAAGGTTATCTTTTTATCTTTTTATCTTTTTATCTTTTTATTAAGTTCGATTTTCTTGCTTACCAATACAATTTTTCGGACCAATTTTTTAAACCGCAATGGACGCAGAGTTCCGCAGAGTTATTCTCGTAAATTATTAAGCAAGCTTAACCATTTATGAGAATTGAATCAAAACATCACAAGATCACAAGATGATAAGACAACAGAATAAAAAACGAAGGGCACTCCTCATTACAAAAAGTGCCCGTGGGTGTCGGTGGGAATAAGCGAGATAGATAGTGCAACTATGCTACTACGCTGTTCTTAAATTGCTCGTATTCGTGTTTCAATTGCTTTTGAAGTGCTTCAAAATTGTCATACTTTTCAAATAACTGGTGTAGTGTGTTGACCTTTTTAGCGCTGGTAGGTACCACATTTTTTTCAACATCTTCCAATTCAATGACAGGTCCACTGAGGATGATGAGGCGTTCCACTACATTTCTCAATTCTCTGATGTTGCCGGTCCAATTGAGTTGTTGTAAAACCTGGATGGCGTCTGCTGTAATCTCTTTTTTATTGATACTATATTCTTTACAGATTACTCCATTAAAATGATCGATCAATTCAGGAATGTCTTCCCTTCTTTGATTCAATGCAGGTACACGAATGATAATAACGGCTAATCTATGGTACAAATCTTCACGAAATCTTCCTGCATCAATCTCTGCTCTCAAATCTTTATTGGTTGCCGCTACGATGCGCACATTTACATTGATTTCCTTAGTACCTCCTACTCTGGAGATTTTATGTTCCTGTAATGCTCTTAGTACTTTAGCTTGCGCCGATAAACTCATATCACCAATTTCATCCATGAACAGCGTTCCTCCATTGGCTTGCTCAAATTTTCCGATGTGTTGTTTTACCGCTGAGGTAAAAGCACCTTTTTCATGACCAAATAATTCACTTTCGATCAGTTCGGAAGGAATAGCTGCGCAATTCACTTCTATTATTGGATTGCCTTTACGTCCACTTTTTTCATGTAACCATCTTGCTACCAATTCCTTACCAGTACCATTTGGTCCCATTACCAATACTCTTGCATCAGTAGTGGCTACTCTATCAATGGTTTCTTTTATTTCATTCAATGATTCAGAATGACCAATCATCTTTTGCACCTTAGACTTTGAAACTTTGCGTTTCAAAACTTTGGTTTCTGTGATCAAACTGGATTTGTCCATTGCATTTCTGATGGTGATAAGCAGTCTATTTAAGTCTGGTGGCTTACTAATGAAATCAAAAGCTCCTTTTTTCACCGTTTCTACAGCTGTATCAATATTCGCATGGCCAGAAATCATAATCACAGGCGTATCAGGCGCCAATACACTCATGCGATCCATGACATCCATGCCATCCATCTTTGGCATTTTGATATCTAATAAAATGACATCATACTTGTTGCGTTTAAGCTTTACAATACAATCCATCCCATCTACTGCTTCATCTACTTCGTATTTTTCAAACTCGAGTATGTCTCTCAGTGTGTTGCGTATGCTTCTTTCGTCATCTGCTATTAAGATCTTTGCCATGATAGTATTGGTTTTGTGTCTTAAGTCTTGTGTCTACTCCAATCAGTTACATATAACACAAAACACATTCTGACAGTAAAGTCAGATCTCACAACAAACAACAGCTGTATTAGCTATTATTTAAATGAGTATCAATCAATTATTTCTATTGCTGAAACAATGGAAATTGATTTTATTCTTTTATGTGAAAAAAATTGAATGTAGTCTCCTCGGTAAGTATGTGCTATTAATACCAATTTATTCAATTGAAAAATAGCCATTCAAATATAGCAGTAAATATTTATACGACAAAGTTAAAATTAAAAAAAATAATATATAAGTGGTTGGACAAAAATAAATAGTGTTTTTGTCCAACCACTTATATAACAAGACTTATTTCAAGACTATTATCTGCCCTGAAATATTGTGTGTAATATTTTGCTCATTTCTGATAATTGCCTGGTAAAAATAGACCCCTTCTGCCATATTTGAAGCTTGCCAAGCATTTGCAGTATCCCCAACCGATTGATTCCTTATTGCATGTACAACTTGACCTTGAGCATTAATAATTGTCAACGCTCGAATTACTCCTTTTTG
>JBCBCD010000053.1:0-15225 GCA_038530915.1 Bacteroidota bacterium | reverse complement strand
CTTTCTGATTTTAATCAGAAAGTTGTCTTCAATGATTAAATCTATTTGAATGAAAGCTTCCGGATTAGTATCCAGGTCACAATGTTTCAAACAATTTTCTACTATTGGAATGAGAATCATGGGTTCGATATAGCCTTCCGTTCTTACAGGGGCAGTGATATCAAAAGTGATGTTATAAGGTTCCTCGTTCCTCATCTGGAAAATTTCGATTAATTCTTTGATGTGATGGATCTCATTGGCAACGGAAACCATTTCTTTTTGACTTTCATAAATGACATATCTCAATAGACTTGAAAGGCGCTGGATCATATCAGCTGTTTTGTTGGAGCCAATGACCGCCATTGAATAGATATTGTTGAGTGTGTTGAATAAGAAATGAGGGTTGATTTGAGCTCTTAAAAACTGTAGTTGTGCCTGTTGCTGTTCTTGAATTAGTTTATCCGCTTTGCGCTCGATTTGATTTCTATTGTCCCATAGTTTGATGAGAGCACTTATCACTATGATGCTAAAGTTAGTGAGCAAAGCAGCTAACCACCAATATTCATTTTTATTAATGATGAGATATGCATTAAATGTCTGAGGAAGATTCACATTTGTTAGTACCCGAATGTATGCTATGACTACACTGACCAAATTAACAACAACCAAATAACTAAAGTACTTTTTTCGTGTTAAGTAGTAATCAATTAAGCTGAAATTGATGTAAAAAAGGATTCCCATTGGGATAATATTCCCAGCAGTACGCCATAAATTTTTATCCAAAGGGTAAAACTGTGAGAAAAATAAAGAATAAGTGATGACTACAATTAGCCAGACTACTATATGTATATTCAAATTGCCTAATAGATCTTTCTGATGCTGTTTTACCTCAGTCATACCAATTCTTGAATTTGACTAAATCTACTCTTTTTTTCGTCAGTATGTTTTCCTTTTCAACTAATGGTAGATATGCTTCAATCATTGGGAGTAAATAGAGAGATACTTTGAACCATATGTTGAAAGAATAATACCATAAGTTGAATAGCTCAGCAAGTGTAAGTAAAAAACAGCTTCTTGCAACTGTTATTAAATACACCGTCATCTAAATTTCTTAACATTTTGAATCCATCTTTCCAGTCCATACTTCGTTGCATGCTCGTAACGATATAAATCGCTACTGTGCTGCGCCTTGTCTGACCTGAAAATCTGGTCGTTCAAAATGTCAATTAACTTAAATTACAGTGTATTAATTATTCCGTGATTCATCCTTAAAAACTTCAAATCTAACAAATGAAAAATTCATCAATCTTTAAAACACTAGCAATCGTATTATCAATTGGCTTATTAACATTCTCATGCACTAAAAATGACGAGCCTACAACCAACATCTCAGATGAAGAAGTAGTAGAAATATTAACTTCTGCTTTAGGTACCAACAATTCTGTAAGCTTGATCTATGAGGCTCAGGAAATCGCTTTATTGGCCAATCAGTATACCATCAAAAGTACAGAAAATGATTTTTGCGATACACCACAAGATTCTAGTTGGATGTTTGGTTATGCTGGAGCAAATATTTCTGCAGATTATGCAGTAAACTGGGGTTGGACAGTCAATTGCAATGGATTTATTCCTATTTCTGTTGCCGTTAACACGAATTCGGCTGGAAGTTTCAATACTCAGCGATTGGCATCGAGCAGTGAGAGCCAAGGGAGTTGGTACATTGACAATTTGGTAGGAGGGAGTAATTTTGTTCTAGCTGGCACTTACGAGTGGGATGGATCCTCCGCTTTTGAAGGCAGAAATCAAGATCGCAGCTTTGATTCCAAAATCAACTTTGAGGCCAGTGATTTTGAGTTGAGCAAGCAAGAATTGACTTTACAATCCGGGACAATGACTTTTGCCATGATGGGTACCATTACTGATGGCTCTACTTACAGTGTGGTAGGTAGTGTTGAGTTTGTAGGTAATGACAAAATCATTATTACGATCAATGATAAAATATATGAGGTGGACTTGGGATAGTTTTTAGTTGTTGGTTGTTGGTTTTTTGAAATAAGAAGGTTAAGTAGGAAATCCACTTAACCTTCTTATTTTTATCCAAATCATTCAAAGACAAAATGAAAATTTTTCTCACAAGCTTCGTGTTATTTCTCTCTTTTTCATCTATTGCTTTAGGTCAAAAAATGGATACCGTATATGTTTATACGGGAGAAGAATTTGAGGAAGCTCTACTATCAAATACAGTCATAATTATAAAATCCAAACACATTCAATTGTCCAAATATGAGACGATTATAGAAAAGGTTGAAAACCTAACGATAACGAATGATTCTACTGGTTTGACAAAGCTTACGACAGAAGAAACGGGTAATTGTGTATTGACATTTAGGTATTGCAAAAATATCAAGATCCAAAACCTTAGCATCGGTCACTGGCCTGATGAAGGCTACTGTGAAGGAGATGTAGTTGATTTGTATTACTGCGATTCAGTTTTTATTTACGATTGTGATTTATTTGGTAGTGGAGTAACAGGTTTAGATGTGCAAAGGTCGAATGTTTGGTGCTATAATACCGTCATTCGTGATTGTTCTAATAATGTAGTGAATGATGACTATGGTTATAGTAGTTATTTCTTCAAAGACTGTACGTTCCGATTGCATGAGGAGAACGAATTTTACTTCCCCGGACCTTGGTTTGAAAACTGTACATTTTACATAAAAGATAGTCTCATTGTAGAGCGCTACGATGGCTTTTATCCTGAAACACCAATGGAAATACAATCCGAATTACTCCTACAATTTCCTTCATGGGATGAAAGGATGAATGAGGAAGGTGCGTTAGAGTGGATTTGTCCAGAGTCAATATCATTAAAAGTGTCCAGTGAATTGACTTCGCAAAAAGGGATTTCGTACAGCAGTGATAACCTAAGAAGCCTTCCCGAGTATTATGGAACCGGCCCGGCTAATGCATGGGTAGAAGGCATAAAAGGAGACGGAATAGGTGAAAAAATAAGTATTTCTATCCAATCATTGATATCAGAGTCTTGTGAAGGAGGAATTACTGGTGAGTTTATTTTTATCAATGGCTATGCCAAGATCGAATCCATCTGGAAAGCCAATAATCGTATTAAGCGATTGAAGGTGAGCAGAAATGGAAAGCACATAGCTTTTATTGAATTGCAAGACAGTCCCAATTTACAACACTTTGACTTGGGGACATTGGTCCAGCAAAATTACCTTGCAGTTGGAGAGGAGTTGGTTTTTGAAATAATGGAAGTGTATGAAGGCAGTCGATATGATGATACGGCCTTGACCTTTTTTGTGCCGACTTCTACACCTTAAAGAGGTTGAGGGAAATTTATTCCACTCAGTTGAGAATAAGTCTTCCACATCACCTCCAAATCTTTCGACCACACATAATCCTTAGCATACAACAAATTCAAACGATCAATAGTCGGTTGATCAAACTCCTGATAGTTGTTGAAAATCTGTACGGGACTAACAATGCCAGTTTTTATCTTAGGTAAATTAAAAGGAGCCTTACCACTTGGAAGATGGTATCCCACCCAACTTTTTTTACCCAAAAACACCCCAAAAATATTCTTTAGGAAAACATTGATTTTTTTATAATGCAGAAAATGAATAGGCAATGTAATCAATAAAAAAAGGGATAAAAGAATGTCCAACCAACGTTTGGTAGAACGACGAAAAGGATCATTGATATTAAACTGAATATCTATGGTATAAAGCTGGCCACTGGTATTTTTAGAGCTACTTCCTATAATGCTCCAACTCTCTTCAGGCACAATTTTATAGTCAATACTTGGTCCCAATTTATTCATCCAGTACATAATCTGTTGTGAACTGATGTCTTTTGAGCAAAAGATGATTTCATCTACCTTATAAATATTTACTATCTCTTCTAGTTTTTCTATGGAGGATAAAAAAACATCCGGGCGATTGGATTGTTGGGTATCGACCAAACCAATGAAATTGAGGTAGATCTGCGCCTGATGCAATACCTTTAAGACCCGTTCACTTTCGCTTTGAGAGCCTACTATGATGAGATTATTAGCAGTGTCTCTACCCAGGCGTAAGTTCTTGTATTTGATAAAATGAACCACCAGTCTATTCAAAACAGTAATAGCAAAAGTCCAGATGGCACCTAGAACAATAATGGCTCTGGAAGATCTGTATTGCATATCCAAAAAACCATATACGGCAGCTATGAATAAAGTCCCCAGAAGAACTCCTCGAAACAATCGCCGCAATTCGCCCCACTTATGATAGGAGCCCGATAAATAAAGAGCCGCTAACCAAATGCCAGTGTATAATGGGGCATTGAAGTATTGAAAAGATTCATCGTAATAGTTGGCATCATTGAAATGATAAACGGCCCAAAAATCTTTGATCCAAAGCAAGCCCAGGAAAATCAAAAGGCCTTCAATCAAAATCAGATAGGAATTCCTAAAAAAATTATTTACCAAGGTGAGGGTTGCCCGGAAATAGATGGCTGCTCTCAACATCGCTACAAACAACCAGGCTTTTTCACCTTTAATATGCTTCTTAGCGAAAATGATCATCGCATTATAGAATACTTTGACATAGTTTAAGCTGCCTTTTTTAGTGCTTTCGCCCTTGTAATGAATAATGGTCGTGTCGGGATAATAGTAATTTTTATACCCACCCAGTTGTATGCGGTAAGAGAGGTCAATGTCTTCACCATACATGAAAAAAGATTCATCCAGTAAACCCACTTCATCCAATGCTTTTTTACGCATGAACATAAAGGCACCGGATAAGATATCTATTTCATGAGTTTGTTCTTTGTCTAAATATCCAAGGTGATAGCGATTGAATAATTTTGATTTTGGAAAAATACGAGATAAGCCAAAGGTTTTGGAAAAGGCTACAAAAGGAGAGGGGAAGCCTCTTTTGGATTCTGGTAAAAATTTGCCGGAACCATCTATCATTTTTACCCCCAAAGCACCCGCCTTAGGGTGATTTTCCATGAATTGAACACATTTTTCAAAGGTATCCTCTTCGACTATGGTATCCGGATTGAGCAAAAGAACATATTTCCCTTTAGCCAACCTCATGGCTTGGTTGTTGGCTATGGAAAAACCTACATTCTCTTTATTGGCAATGAGTATAAACTCAGGAAATTTCTCCTGGACCATTTGCACTGAATCATCCACTGAATTATTGTCAACTACAAAGACTTCCACCGGAAGATTCGCAATGGCTTTTCGGACAGACAATAAGGCCTGTTCTAAAAAGTATTTTACATTGTAATTGACAATAATGACTGATAAGATGTAGTCAGGAGTGGTTCCCATAGATTAGTCTCTCAGTTTGTAAGGCGTACGAGCAATGATGGATCTTCCCAGTGTCAGTTCGTCCGCATATTCCAGTTCTCCACCAAAAGAAATACCTCTGGCGATGGTACTTATGTTGACATCAAAGTCTTTTAGTTGTTTGCTGATGTAGTAAATGGTAGTATCCCCTTCAATAGTAGGGCTAATGGCCATGATGATTTCTTTAACCTCCGTTTTTTCCACTCTATCTATCAGACTGGCAATGTTAAGATCTGCAGGCCCTATTCCTTCTATCGGTGAGATGATCCCTCCCAGTACATGATAAGTTCCTTTATATTGATTAGTATCTTCAATCGCCATTACATCTCTGATGCTTTCTACTACACAAATAGTTCCTTTTTTCCGTGCTGGATTGGAACAGATGCTACATATCTCATCATCTGATAAATTGTGGCAAATAGAACACTCTTTGATGCCTTTCCTAAGATTGACTAAAGCTTCAGAAAATTGCTCTGTTATCTCTGTAGGGTTATTTAATAAATGCAAGACCAGACGTAAAGCCGTCTTTTTGCCGATACCTGGTAAGCTGGCAAAGGCATTGACTCCGTCTTCTATTAATTTGGATGAAAAATTCATATAGTGTTTTGTTTTTCCACCCCCTGGCCCCCTCAAGGGGGACACTGTGCTAACAGGTACATGCTGCAAATGTCCCCCTTGAGGGGGCCAGGGGGTGAAATCCCCAAATTTAGTTCATTTCAACTTTTGAGCTTCAAGTTCTACAATTTTACCAACAATCTATTAAGCTTCCAAACTGTTATGAAATAAACAGGTTATTAGAATTAGGTTGGAAATAATTGAATTCTCACTTATTTCACTAAATTTGAAACTCGTTAAGTAATGGACAAAAAATAACTAGCTCTAAATCGATAAGTTATTCTTTGACCATTACTAAGTAAAAAACAAACTAAAGCGGGCTTAGTGTTTAAAATACAGTTAGTTTTAGATAATTTTGCATTCGCTATATTTGGCATAATAAACTATTAATCAAATTAAAACAAAATAAAGGTCTTATGGCAGAAGTAATCCGCATGCCCAGGATGAGTGATACTATGGAAGAAGGCAACATCATAGGATGGCTCAAGAATGAAGGAGAAGAAATAGAAGCGGGCGAAACATTAGCTGAAGTTGAAACGGATAAAGCAACCATGGAGCTAGATAGCTTCGTAGATGGTGTACTTTTACATATTGCTGTTAAGGAAGGTCCAGTTCCTATTGATGGTGTGATTGCTGTGATTGGCGAAGAAGGTGAAGACTGGAAAGCTGCTATCGAGTCTGTAGCATCTACCAATGGAAATGGCGCTGCTGAAGAGCCAGCACCGACCAATGAACCTGCTGCAGTAGAACCAGCTCCTGTTGGTGTTCCTGTTGCTACACAGGAAACAGATTCACGTGTGAAGGCTTCTCCACTTGCTAAAAGCATGGCAAAAGAAGCTGGAATAGAATTAGCAAAAGTTTCTGGTACAGGCGACAACGGTAGAATTGTTAAGAAAGACATTGAATCATACATTGCTCAACAACAGGCAGTACCTGCTCCGGCTCCAACACCACAGGTTGTTGCACCAGTAACGCAGCCAGCTCCTGTTAAAGAAGCTCCTCCAGCACCAGCTGTTCCTGCATTTGCATTTACTGGCGGTGGGGATAATTTTGAGGATCAACCAGTAAGCCAGATGCGTAAAGTGATTGCACGCAGACTGGGTGAAAGTAAATTCTCTGCCCCTCATTTCTACTTGACGGTAGAAATCAATATGGACAAAGCCATCCAAATTCGCAAGCGTGTGAATGAAGTGGCTCCAACTAAGATTTCTTACAATGACTTTGTCATAAAAGCTGCTGCTGCTGCACTTCGTTTGCATCCTAATATTAATTCTTCTTGGTTAGGAGATAAAATCCGTGTCAATAAGGACATCAATGTTGGTGTTGCTGTTGCAATCGATGATGGTTTGATGGTTCCCGTAGTGAGATTTGCAGATATGAAGTCTTTGTCACAAATCAATGTGGAAGTGAAGGCATTGGCTGGGAAGGCAAAATCAAGAAAGTTGGGACCAGATGAGATGCAAGGCAATACATTTACCATTTCTAACTTAGGTATGTTTGGTATTGAAGAATTTACAGCTATCATTAATCCACCGGATTCTTGTATCCTGGCTGTAGGTGGTATCATCCAGAAGCCAATCGTTAAAGATGGACAGATTGTAGTGGGTAATACAATGAAGGTAACCTTGTCTTGTGACCACAGAGTGGTTGATGGGGCAATGGGAGCACAATTCTTAAATACCTTTAAAGAAATCTTGGAAGACCCAATTCGATTGATGGTATAAACAAAATCAGACTTCAAAGTGTATTTGAAGTGATTGCTATAATAATTCTCTGAATGGGCGATTCAATCTTGAGTCGCTCATTTTTATTTTGTTTTAGGTAGGTAGACTGTCCGCATTCGACATTTGAGTCGATCTATTGCTATCGTATTGAGACAGACTCGACAAAATGTTGTTTATATAAAAAAATCAAACTATTAGAAATGAAAAAGACCTTAGTATTAGGCGCATCACCCAATCCGGCCCGCGTTTCGCACGAAGCAGTAGGCAGGTTGGTGAATAAAGGAAATGAAGTAGTAGCTATAGGAGTAAGAGAAGGCATCATACATGGCGTGCCAATCACAAAAGAATTGCCTCAGGAAGAAGACATTGATACCATCACATTGTATTTGAATCCAAAAAGGCAAGAACAATACTATGATTACATCCTAGGACTTAATCCTAAAAGAATCATCTTTAATCCCGGAACGGAAAACTATGAACTGGCTAAAATGGCCAATGAGAAGGGAATAGAAACAGAGATGGCTTGTACTTTAGTGATGCTGTCTTTGAATCAGTACTAGTGTAGTGGGAAGAGTGTAGGGTGTAGTGGGCCTTTATACCCTACACGCTACACAAGCTTACGCTTTAGATACTTCAGGCATTTTACATGCTTCTTCAGGTGACTTACCACAAACCGTACATTCACCCACCTGATCTTTCAACATAGGGTTGTTGGTAGCGCAAGTTCCTCTGAACTCTTTACCGGTAACCACCTGTCTCAAATTAATCATCACAAAAGAAACTGCGAACACGCCGAATATGATGCTTAAAACATATAAGAATTCCATTATCTAGTTGGTTTTTTATTAATTAACAATCAATTAGCCTTATCAGTTGGTTAAAACAAAGCTAATTTTGTAATCTAAAGGTTGAAATGCATCGAGCATTGAACAAATAGATTATAAATTGATTGCAAAGTTGAATAATTATTAGCAAAGATGAAAGCAAAGTTAGAAGCATTCGAAAGACTTTTGATCATAATGGATGAATTACGGGAACAATGTCCCTGGGATAGAAAGCAAACCTTCCAGACTTTAAGGAATTTGACCATAGAAGAAACCTATGAATTGGCAGACGCTATTTTAGAAGAAGATACACAAGGCATTAAAGAAGAAGTCGGTGATCTTTTATTGCATATGGTGTTTTATTCCAAAATAGGAGAGGAGAAGGGTGCCTTCAATATAGCCGATGCATTGAATGGAATCTGCGATAAATTGATCAAAAGACATCCACATATTTATGGCGATGTGAAGGTTGAAAATGAAGAGGATGTCAAGCAAAATTGGGAAAAGTTGAAGCTAAAAGAAGGGAAGAAGTCTGTTTTACAGGGGGTACCCAATTCTTTACCGGCTATGGTGAAAGCTTATCGGATGCAGGAAAAAACCAAGCAAGTGGGCTTTGAATGGGAAAATAGCGAGCAAGTTTGGGATAAGGTCGAGGAAGAGATGGGAGAATTCAAAGAAGCAATGTCAGAAGGCATGTCAGCTGAAGAGAAGGAGAAAGAATTTGGTGATGTCTTATTTTCTCTGATCAATTACGCCCGTTTTGAAGGCATAGATCCGGAGACCGCTTTGGAAAAAGTGAATCAAAAATTCAAAAAGCGCTTTGAATACATCGAAGAACATGCAACTAAATCTTTGGAGGATATGAATTTGGAAGAGATGGATGCCTTGTGGAATCAAGCGAAAGAAAAATTGAAGGTATAGTGTAGGGGGAAGAGTGTATAGTGTAGTGGGCTAAAAACTAACTTAGTAAAGTCCCACTACACCCTACACTCTTCCCACTACACCAAAATATCTTTTGATGAGATACTAACTAAGAAGTTGTTTAAGAATGTATTTATATGCTTGCAGTCAAAACATTGTGCATCAACTACTTCAGTTTTTTTTATTCCCATAGCTATGGCTATGAAAAGAAAAAATGACTTCGTCTTGATACACAAGCCTTTACCTTCAGCTACATACTTACATTTTTAAACAACTTCTAATCACAATAATCACTTCGATTATTAGTATGTACTTAAAATAAATCATATCTTTGCAGCCAAATTTTAAAGGAGCTATTTCGATAGCTTGGCTGAGCAAAAAATTATTCTTACCGGAGATACCTTCGATCTATGAAAAAGATAGAATTAGACATAGTAGCTTTGTCCCACAGCGTAACACAATCCAATAACTACGCAGTAGTATTAGGAGAAAGAGGGGGAGCAAGGCGATTGCCCATCGTAATAGGTAGTTTTGAAGCTCAAGCAATAGCGGTAGCTATGGAAAGCATGACTCCCAACAGACCGCTTACACACGATCTTTTCAAGAATACATTAGAAACTTTCAATATACAACTCGCCGAAATTGTCATCAACAACCTGCTCGATGGTGTCTTTTATGCCAAACTGATCTGTAAACGCGGTGGTGAACGTTTTGAAGTCGACTCTCGTACTTCTGACGCTTTGGCACTAGCTGTACGATTTGACTGTCCGATTTATACTTTTGAATTCATCCTGGATGCTGCCGGTATCGTCTTAGAAGAAATGGACGAAGAAGAGCAAGCCTTCGCTACTGTACCAGATGAAGATGATGGCTCTTTGGCTACGTATTCCACAGAAGACCTGACTCAGATGCTGGAAGATGTGTTGAAGGAGGAAGATTATGAAAGAGCAGCGGAGATTAGGGATGAGATTAATAGGAGGAATGGGTAAATTTTGGTGGATGAGTTTATCATTCTGATTAATTTCAACGGCTGTAAAGGTTGATGCCCTACAAGTTTTTAATTCAGGCAGTGAAGAAATTGTTTCTAGGCTCCATACATTAGTATCTAATGAATTCCAGATAATACTTGAAATTATAACGTTAAAGTTTTAATTTTACATAAGAATATTTACTATGTCTAAAATCGTAAAGTTATGCCTCAGTTTCAATCTAGTTATACTTTTTCAATTTTTGCTCGTCGTAATCTAATCAATGAGTTATCCTACTTTTCCAATTTATATAATAAAGATTTCCAATATTAATTTATTGCCAAATAAGATTTAAAGTTTGCCTTGGAGTCACTTCAATAATTAATTGTTTTATTCTTAATTCAAAAACATAATTGATTAAAAACTAAACCAATTTTCAGTATGAATCTTACCAGCAAAGCAAGTGCAAAAAAAATCCAAGATTTACTCCTTAATAAAATAGATGGGTTGACTTGGTATTACTTCGAATTAGATCTAGTAGATCGATTTGGAGAAAATGATAGTGTTTACTCAGACGAAAAAGAAATTGAAGAATTCTTTGAAAATATTTCAACTGACTTTTTCGGTCGAAGTGAAGTTGTAGATAGGGAAAAGCTAAAGAATTACTCACCCAAAGAAATATTAAAAATTGTTATAACCATTATTCGTGCTAATCCATCAATAATGGAAGAAGTAGTAAAGCGGTTATTTGACATAAATGCCATACAAAATGAATCTGATGCTAATGAAGGAAGAATAGGTAAATTCAATAAGAAAGATCGAGAGTACAGAAATAGAATATATAAGAAAAAGATTAGCGAGGGGCATAGAGCAGATCCTAATAATGTAACGATTCTTGCAGAAGGAGATTCATGGTTTCAATTTCCAAGAGTGTATCTAAAGATTGATCCAATAACAGACATCATTGATTGGTTGATGAAAGAGGATAGCTATGCTATAGCTAGTTTGGCTGCAGGAGGTGATTGGTTTTCTAATATTTTTCATTCTGGAGAGTATATAGAAGAACTTCCAAAAGTTTCACCTGATGTTTTTTTATTAAGTGGTGGTGGGAATGATTTAGTAGGTAGCAATCGATTGGCAGTAATGGTAAGGAATGAAAGGCTTGAAGGATTGAGAGATTTATCAGACGAAAAGATGAAAAAGTTAATCAACCGCAGAGAAAAAAGTTATAATAATAGACCAATATCTGATTATCATTTTGACTTGGATAAATATAAAAAGGGTCTTGAGTATTTGGGAGATGAGTTTTTTGATTTTATTAATCTTTATTTTCTACAATATTTTATCTTTTTCTATGGCTTGTCTCAGTCAGATAAGTACAAAAAACTCATAATGATTACTCATGGCTATGATTATGCATTACCATATAATGGGAATAGAGGATTCGCACTTTCTATTCAGAGGATAGTTAATGAGTTTTTAGATACAGGGCATTGGTTGTTTGAACCACTTAATATGAAGGGCATTGTTAATCCACTTGATCAAGAAGCAATCGTTTATACAATGATTACTGAATTTAATGAAATGATGTTACAGCTTGCTCACTCATCAAAGTTACCTAATCTATTCCACATAGATTGCCGCGGTGTCGCAAAAGATGAAGATGATTGGTTCGATGAATTGCATTTAAAGTCAGAAGGTTATGAGATTATCTCAAGAGCAATTAAAGACTGTATTAGAGATAACCTGAACAAACAACCTCCACACCGTAATAAAGTATATCTTGCACACAAATACAGATAATATTTGGAGAGATATTAATGATTTTAGAGGCATCCCACCCAAAAAAGACATGACAATTGGTGATTTAATTGCTTGTGCTACTCAGCAGAAGTTTATAATTAGGGAAGAGGTAAGATATCAGTTGATTAAATAATAAATTTTCTATTGTTTTATTGAATACGAGTAATTTTAAAAACAAAACTGCCAGAAAATGGAAAAACGCCCAGTAGTTCACTTAACTACCTTCGTTTTAATTTTCTTGATTTTTAATTTAACTTCTTATTCTCAGAAAGCATTTGAGGGGATTATTGATTATAAGATTGAGGTAAAACTTAAAAAACTAGATCACCTGTACAATGAGTATTATGCTCAAAAATATGGTGATACTATGCGTGTTTATATCAGTAAGAATGGAAGTATGAAAAGAGAATATCTTGGGAGTGGTGAGATGGGATATGATTGGGCAATATACCGGCAAGATAAAAATGAGTTTTATGCAAAGTGGAAAAGTATGGATTCCATTTTTTATTACAATTGTGAAGAAGTAATGACTGAGTTAAAATCTTTTGAAGCTGGACCTATCAAACAAATCCTAGGTAGGGATTGTCGATCTATAATCATTGAAGCATTTGAACCAATTGAAGAAGTAAGTGTGATACAGAAGTTTTATTTCAGTGGAGAAGAATATATCCAAGATGGAACTTATGATAAATTCAAAGATGGTTATTTAGATAAATTTTATTCAACTAGTGGGGCCCATTTTCTTGAATGGGAACTAGAGCAAAATTTCATAATTGTAAACTTTGAAGCTATTTCCATAGAAAGAAAAAAGATTGGCAAAGAAATCTTTAAGATACCGAATGGTATAGAATTGGTAAAGCAGTAATTAATGAGAAAATTGTAAATAAACTTACGAAAAAGTTTGAAAAATAAATTCATATCCGGAATACAGATAATATGAGTATTGACTGGAAAGAACACATTGAATCAAAACCGGAAATTCTTTTCGGAAAACCAGTAATTAAAGACACTCGCATACCAGTTGATTTAATTCTTGAAAAATTGTCTTTTGGAGAATCCATAGAAGAATTATTGGAAGCATATCCAAGGATAAATCGTGAGCAAGTTTTAGCTTGCCTCAATTATCACAGATACATTACCAACAATCTCTCCTAACCTCATCCTCTTATAAACTTATCCACCAAACTACAGTTCCTGTAGTTTATTCATCACCTCTTTCTGCATCTCATCACTATAATCCAAATGCGTCACAAACCTAATCGTCATTGGCCCAAAAGGCGATGCAACAATCCCCATTCCTTCCAACTTTTCTAAATAAGAAGCTGCGGTATAAGGTGGTTTTACATCAAAAATCACAATATTGCTCTGAACAGGTCGTACATGATCGACATAAGGCAATGTCTCCAACAAAGCACCCAATTCTTTGGCTTTGTCGTTGTCTTCTTTGAGGCGGTCTACGTGATTTTCCATGGCATACTGGCAAGCTGCTGCCAGCATTCCTGCCTGACGCATACCTCCACCCATTACTTTGCGAAACCTTCTGGCTTGAGTGATGAAGTCTTTTTCACCAATCAAAATAGAACCAACAGGTGCCCCCAATCCTTTAGAAAAACAAATAGAAATGCTGTCAAATAATGCACCTACATCATCAGGGGATTCTTTGGTTTCTACCAAAGCATTAAAAAGGCGAGCGCCATCCAGGTGGAGTTTTAGGTTATTGGATTGACAAACCTTTTGAATAGGCTTGATCTCATCTATAGTGTAGAAGCTACCCCCTCCTTTGTTGCAGGTATTTTCCAAAACAACCAACTTACTAATGGGCAACCAATCAAAAATAGGCTTAACAGCTGCTTGAACTTGATCGGCAGTGATTTTTCCGTTTTTACCTTCAATCAAATTGATCCCTACTCCTGAGTTATAAGAATAACCTCCTGTCTCATACTGATAGACGTGTGAGTAATGATCACAAATCAATTCATCCAAAGGTTGGGTATGTACTTTGATGGCTATCTGATTGGTCATCGTTCCGGAAGGACAATAAATGGCTGCTTCCTTGCCAAACAATTCTGCCATATAGGCTTCCAATTTATTCACAGAAGGATCTTGTCCAAAAACATCATCGCCTACTACAGCATTGAACATGGCTTCACGCATTCCACGAGTAGGTTGGGTAACAGTATCGCTTATTAAGTTGATCATCTTAAAATAGAAGGTTGTGTGTTGTGTGTTCTGTGTTGTGTGAGTATTTATTGGTACAATAATATTTAAGTATTCTTATTGTTGAAACGGAATAAGAAACTTTACTGTCTTAAGCCACATAACACACAACACAAGACACAAAACAAAAAAGTATATTAATGATTGATTTTTCCTTCAAATACAAAGTCCGCCGGACCATGTAACCATATGTCTTCAAAATGGTCATCTACCGTTTTGAAGTCCACCTTCAGGTCTCCACCTTTTGCTTTCACTGCAACAGGAGGTTTAATGGAGCCATCTGCATTAAGATAATGAGCGATAGCTGCTGCTGTAATACCTGTACCGCATGCTAAGGTCTCATCTTCTACTCCTCTTTCATAAGTCGCGATGGCTATACCCTCTTTTGTAGGTTGAATGAAGTTGACATTGGTCCCTTCCGCACGGAACCGATCGTTGTATCTGATGGCTCTTCCATTACCCACTACATCGAATTTTTCCAATTGGTCAACAAACATAATATAGTGGGGCGAACCTGTGTTGAGGTAAAAATAAGCATCTCCTTTTTCAACTTCATACACATGTTGCATCTGTAATTCTATCCAATTTGATTTTTTGACATTGGCCTGATGTGGACCATCGACTGCTAAGAAAATAGTATGCTGATCGATCTTTCCTAAATCATGGGCAAAGGCTACTGCACATCTGCCACCATTGCCACACATGCTGCCTCTATTGCCATCCGAATTGTAATAGATCATCTCAAAATCGAACTGTTCATATGGCTCTATTAAAATAAGGCCATCTGCCCCTATCCCGAAGTGACGATCACAAAGCTG
>JBCBCD010000052.1:0-15252 GCA_038530915.1 Bacteroidota bacterium | reverse complement strand
TAATTCAGCTTGTACTTATTTTTTTCCATGGAGTAAGTCTTTTTTTCTTTAGAAGAAAATGAAGATTGACAGCAAGTGCCAAACTGATGGGTAAAATGATGTACCACCTATCCTTTAAAAGAAAATAATGTCCAAATCCTACAAAGGAGACAACAAACATGCTCACCAAGCCTTGCGATAAATTACCTCCTTTAGCCATGTCTGCCATGGGTAAACTGAAAGGCAGGCGATATTTATCTAAATCACTGGTCAAGGCAGCCAGCCAAAGGTTGAAGACAAAACCCAGTGCAAAATCATCCAATACTCTAAAGCCCCAAATAGCTATAGAAATCAATACTGAAATGATAAATATTGGTATATAAAACTTTGTCATTAATGCCTTAAAACGGCCGACAAGAATATCCCCTGGTAATGCCACAGGAGAGGCATGATAAGTCCATGCGGCTTTATTCATTTCAGAATAGTTGGAGACATTGAGCGGACCTAAAATGACAAATAGCCCCAGGTAAGCAAAAATAATTTCACCAAAGTCTGCATTTTGTATTCGATCAACTACAGACCCCTCATCGCCAATTAGCATAAAGGACATCATGGCTACCGGTAAATAAGCAAAGCCCGGATAGGTTTTGAGTTTAAATTCTCTAGATCGAGCGGTTATTTGCCAAACCAAATCGAACGATGCTTTTTCTAATTTAGTTTTGCAAAGCAGATTGGACCAAAAAGCTCTAACTCCTCCTTTATTCTTAACTTTTTTCTGAGTAGATATTGGTTTTTTTGAATCCGCATTAGAAGCTAGAAATAACTTTTGACTGAATTGATCGGCCAATACTTTTACAACCAGATACATACCAATAAGAGGGACAAAAATAGCTAGTCCTGCACAAAAAAGTACAACAGGTTCTGTCCTTTGTAGCATAACCAATTCCCATAAACCTGCTAACCAGCTTGAAGGAGAAAAAGGACCCCAAAATGTTGAAAAGACATCTATTTCTTTAACGATATCAAAGTCTATCAATCTAGGGAAAAGATAATAGCCTGCGAATATGAAAACAGTGAACAGAATCTGAAAATAGTTGATTACTTCTTTGAAAGCATTTGGAGTAGTAACCCTCAAGATGAGTAGATACACTAGGTTAACCAGGAAAATTACCATGAGTAAGGCCAATACAACCAGGACAATGAATAGCAAGGTACCCAGAATGCCCACTCGAAATGGAATAATGATAATGGCTGGTAGAGTAGTGGCAATAACCAATTTTGATAAGTAAAGACCTATATGGAGTACCCTTGATAAAGTAACAGTAGCATCATTAACCGGCCGTGGAAATATGATGTAATTGTCTTTTGGGTCAATCAATACATCAGTAAAGTCAGAGATGATCATCATAGCCATAAAGATCATCCATGCAAAGAAATAGATGCATAAACCCAAAGAAAATGGCTTAGCTACAAATAGAATTACTCCAAAGGAAAGCCCCATAAAAGCTCCTACAACGATCAAAACAACATCCTGAGCAGTAGTTTGTTTCTTCCCACTGGTACGATAGTGACTTCCAATGGCAGTTGGGCGCCTCCCATCCATCATCAATTTGGTTTCCAAAATATATTTCAGGTGAGTCGTATTGGCACCAAGATTTCTCCACAATGGATTGAAAAGCCCAATAAACCTAACTAAAAACTTATTCATAGCTATTGGTTTTTGGGGTGAAATAAGCAGTTAGTTTGTCAATCTGATCATCAATACTAGCCCCTCCAGTTAGTTGAGCAAAGACTTTTTCGAGTGTATCATCACCCTGAGATTTTAAAGTTTCAAAATGACCATCTGCAATGATTTTACCACTATGGATCAAGACTATTCTATCGGAGATTTTTTCTACTACATCCATCATGTGTGAAGAGTAAAAAATAGTCTTGCCACTCGCTGCCATCTTATTAATAAGTTCTTTGACTAGTATAACTGAGTTGGCATCTAAGCCCGCCAGTGGTTCATCGAGAAAGATGATCTCCGGATCATGAAGTAAACCAGACGTAAGCAGTACTTTTTGGCGCATCCCTTTGGAAAAGGTATCAATGCGCTCATTCAAATGATCGGCTAAATCAAAGAAATCCATCCATCGGCTGATGTTTTCTAAGATGAGTTCATCTTCCATATCATGTAGTCTTCCCACAAAGAGTAAAAACTCAGTTGGGGTAAGTACTTCATAAAGGGCTGCATTTTCAGGCACATAGCCTACTTTTTTCTTAACTTCTAAAGGAGATTTACTCACATCTACCCCTGAAAGGGTTACCGTTCCAGAAAAATCTTTATCCAGTCCAGAGAGGATTCTTACAGTTGTGGATTTTCCGGCACCATTCGGACCAATATAACCGATGATTTGACCGGGAAACACTTTTAAATCGATTCCATTTAACACTTTATTGGAACCATAACTTTTGTGTAAGTTGTTGACCTGAATGATAGGCTGTTGTGGCGAGTTAATTCTTTCCATTGGATTTTCGTTTGATAGCAATAATGATAACAGGAAGTTTTTCGATTTGTTAGTAAAAGTTATTCATTTACCGACCAACACTTAAAAAAATTATGCGAATGTACATTTCTACAGATGTTGCCTTAGTTCAAGCCATTCACCATCCTATCTATTCTAACCGTACTGCTTACCATACCGTCAAAGCACAATTGGTACTTTTTGCAGATGCCTTACATCAAACTTATGAAGCTGGAAATGAAGCCGCTTGTATTGAGATCAAAAATCACCATCCGAATTTTTTAGGCAAGTCAAACGACCTAATCATGAATGCCAATCTTATTCTAGAAGATTTCCAATTGATTATTGCCAAAGAATATGGGTTTAAAGATTGGACTGATGTTGTGAATAACGCAAACATTAGTTTTAACGAACCCTTTGAATTAGCTGTTGATCATTTGCTTAGTGGTGAATGGGATCAACTCAATGCCTTACTTAATGATAACCCTGATCTAATCAACAACTCCTCTTCATATGCTCATCATGCAGGACTTATACATTATGTTGCAGCTAATGGGATTGAATTGTGGCGACAACAAATCCCACACAATCTCGTTGAAGTGACAGCATTATTGCTTCAAAAAGGTGCCAACCCCAATCAAGTCCATAATATTTATAATGGGCAAGGAAATGTTTTGGGACTTATTCAATCTAGTGCTCATCCTTATGAAGCGGGTATTGGAGATGAGCTCGAAAAGTTATTTGTTCATAATTAAGTCCTAAAATCAGTAGATCATTTTCAAATATCTACTTACTTGTTTAAGTTAGTGTTTTGTGTAAGTTCATTTTACATAAATGAAAAGTGGGGAAAGATTAAAAAATAGAACTTTCCCTGTTTTTAAGTATTACTTGGATGGATAATATTGGTTGAGATATAATTATGATGCTCAGTAGAATTGTTATAAAATCTTTTTTTACTGTATTGTTGACCCTTCCATTCTTATTGAATGGACAGGTTGTAGTAGACACAAGGTGTTTCCCACAGGTGGGAGATACTTTGGTACAATCTATTGACAATTTACCGGCATACATCAGGTTTATGTCTGAGTATGATGAAAATCAAAAGTGGGATTTTCGTTCTTTGCAATCTCCCTATGGTAGAAAAAATGTCATCTTACCAGCTAACTTTTTTGCTGCTCATCATTTCTTTCCTCTTGCTAATGCATCAGTACAGCTCAGTGAAGATCAAATTGGTTTTTTTCAGATATCAGAGTCTGCTATCAAATTGGTTGGAATACAAGGCAATGATCCCCTTGGCCTAGGCATACAACAGCCTATTTATTATGATCCTCCCTTAGTAGAAAGAAGAGCACCATTGAGGTATAAGGATGGCTTTCAAAATGAATCTTATATTAAATATTCTTTTTCTTATGAAGATATGCGGAAGGATAAGTTTTCAGACTTGCCTTTCAGACCAGATTCATTGCGTATAACGATTACCATTGATAGGCAAGATTATGTAGATGCCTGGGGCGAATTATCCATTCCAGGTGGTTCCTACGATGTGTTGAGAGAAAAAAGGCAGTTTTCAAACTATGTCCAGCTAGAAGTCAAGGTGGGCAATCAGAACTGGCAAGATGTTACGGATTTGCTCCCTAATTCAAATCTTGTGGGGCGTTCTTATGAGGTTCAGTATTTGTACCATTCCAATGAAGCTTCAGATCCTGTAGCGGTTGTCTATTTGAATGGGGCAGAAACAAAAGTGAACAGTGTAATCTATAAAACAAATCAAACAGAGTCCAATATTCAGGATATTAATGATATGAAGCAGGGGCTATATGCATTTCCTAACCCTGCAATTGTAAATGTTCGTTTTGAGTTCACAAACCTTGAGCCGGGAAATTATAAGGTTTCTATCTTCAATATTCTAGGCTTAGAAGAATGGAGTGAAACTTATTTTGTGAATGGTAGCAGGTCTGAAAAAGTCAACATATCACACTTGAGAAAAGGAACCTACCTCTACAGTTTGGTAGATGAAAATGGGAAAACGATATCTACAAAGAGATTGGTTGTCATTAAGCCTTAAGTGCTGTAAAATTGAAATGGATGCCTTTCAATTTTTATAATTCTAAACTTACGATCATTTTATGTGCTTTTGTTGTGCTATGTTTAAATTGCATTTATCCTACTCAGATGAATGGCTTTCCCGACTGGTTTAACTTTTCTTTTCAACCATTATGGGACAATGCATTGGCAGATCAGGTTTTTCAAGGTAGGAAGTCGTTTTCGGAATTTAGTCGTAGACCTTTTGTTTTGGGGTTTCAACATTGGACGAAGACCAGGTTTAATTGGCCGTATCAATTTTCGTTTAATCTCATCAATGGAGTAGCACTAGTTGCATTTTTTAGTTTGTTGCCTAAGCTAGAATACGCCTTTAATCCTAAATTGGGACAGGCCAATAAGTATATCCTGGTTTATACGCTCTTGCACCTTCCCATCATTTATGTCTTTTTCAGTTTGATATATACCTATGATGATCTAGTTCAGTATGTTTTAGTAATAATCGCTTTAATCTATTTTCAAAATAACAAACTTCTTTTAGCTGTATTGGCGTTTTCATTGGCTTGTATAGCCAGAGAAACCAGCTTCTTGTATCTTCCTTTGTTGCTATTCCTGCAGTATCAAAAAAATGGCTTGGGACTCAGCTTTTTAATGTTGCTAATTTTGCCCTTACTCTCATATGTCTTATTTATTCATTTTTATGTAGATGTTGAGATAAATAATGACTCTGCTATCTATCTCAAGGAAGAAAGATTTGGCCATTTGAAGCGTAACTTTTTGAATTGGGAAAGGACAAGAGAAACGATAACAGTTGTGATCACAATGCTCGGAATGCCGACATATTTGTTTTGGCGGAGTCTGCGAAGACATAAGGAACGACAACTATCTAAGTTGGCATATGCATTGATTTTAACAAATGCAGTTGTGGTTTTAATTGGTGCCTTAGCACGAGAAGCAAGGTTGTTATACTTACCACTCATATTCGCCAATGCAGTATATGCAGTTGAGATTAAGGATGCTTTTCAGGAATTCTATATTCGTGTTAGGTATGGAGGAATACTTAGGAAAAGTATGATTATAAGTAGTAGTATACTAATCAGTGTGTTTTGGTACCCACAGGATATTTATGTGATGAAGCTGTATTTTTTTTTCTATTTCTATGTTCTATTTGAATTAATGCTGAGTAGGACCAATTTTAAATTGGCCTTACCCAAAGTTTTGTAATCCTACCAGCTTTTGATACTCGCCTTTCTTATCCAATAAATCGTGATGGGAACCCCGCTCGATAATCTGACCATCTTTCATGACTAGAATTTCATCAGCATGTTGTATGGTAGATAGGCGGTGGGCAATAACGATTGATGTTCTTTGCTGCATAAGTTTCAACAATGACTCTTGTACCAATTTTTCTGATTTGGTGTCTAAAGCAGAAGTAGCTTCATCTAGAATAAGAATGGCAGGATTTTTTAAAACGGCTCTTGCTATGGTCAATCGTTGCCTTTGGCCACCACTCAGTTTCATGCCTCTATCACCTATGTTTGTTTCATAGCCTTGTTCAGTAGCCATGATGAAATCGTGTGCATTGGCAATCTTAGCAGCTCTGATTACATCCTCTCTGATTATATTATCGAGGCCAAAAACGATGTTGTTATAAATGGAATCATTAAACAAGATGGCGTCTTGAGAAACGATACCCATTAGTGATCTCAATTGGTGGAGGCTAAATTCTCGGATATCTTTACCATCTATTAGAATGGCACCTTTATTTACATCATAAAAACGCGGCAAAAGATCTGCTATGGTTGATTTCCCAGCTCCGGAAGGCCCTACTAAGGCGATTACCTTTCCTTTAGGTAAGGTAAAGTTGATATCTTTTAAAACGTCTCCTTCTTCGGCTTTGTAAGCGAAAGAAACATTTTTATAGCTAATTTCTTTTTCAAAGCCAGCCAATGGAAGAGGCGCTTTTGATTCTATAATAGAGGATTCTACGTCCAGGATTTTCTCAATTCTATTTACAGCTGCAATCCCTTTTTGAACATTATAAAAGGCCTTTGCAAAAGCTTTTGCCGGCTCAATTACAGTATAAAAGGAAAAAATGAAGAGGAGGAAAGTAGAACCGTCCATGCTTCCAGAAAAAACAAGACTCGAGCCATACCACAATAAGATAGCTACAACAGTAATTCCCAAAAACTCTGACATAGGAGAAGATAGATCACGTCTCCAAAGTAGTCGTGTCAGTATATTGCGATAAGCATCGTTTTCCTGCTTGAATTTAGCTCTTTGGTAATCTTCTGCGGTAAATCCTTTGATGATGCGTAAACCTCCTAATGCTTCCTCAATAATAGATACCAGGTTGGCCAGTTTTTCTTGAACAAGGTGAGAGGTCTTTTTCAAAGACTTGCCTATGCCACCAATTACTACTCCTGTAAAAACGATCAAAATTAAAACAAAGACCGTCAAAGAAGGGCTGATATACAACATAGCTGTAATTGCACCTATGATGATTAGTGGTTCTCTGAAAAATGCTTCTAATACATTTAAAATACTGTACTCAATTTCTTGAACATCCGCTGTAGCTCTGGAAATAATATCGCCTTTTTTTTCCTCAGAAAAATAGCCCAAAGGAAGGATCAAAAGCTTATTAAACAATTGTTCTCTCACATCCCTTATGATGCCATTTCTAACGGGAGCTAAAAAGAAAAGAGCCAGGTAGCGAAAAAGATTTTTCAAAAAGAAATTACTGACGATTGCAATACATACATAGATGAGTGCTGTTTGCCTACCAGACTCGGTAATGATTTGACTCAATTGATATTGTGCCCACAATAGTATTCCTTCTAAGGTAAATTGAAACTCAGGACGTACAGTAATCAATTCTGTTTGTTCGAATAAAAATTCAAAAATAGGCTTCAATAAAGGAATGGAAAGAATGGTGAAGACTGCCATCAAGACGTTGCTGACAATACTAAGCGAAGTCAACAATCTGTAATTCTTAATATAATTGAGTAAGCGCCAGAAACTACTCATAAACCTGTGGATACTAAAAGCGGAAGTCTCTGTTCAAGACTTCCGCTTTAGGATGAAGATTTTATTTTTTGCCTTCCGGCTTTTTCATGTCAAAATCGTTGAGAAAGCCAGTGTGGAAATTACCTTTCCTAAAGTTCTCGTCTCTCATTAACAATTTATGAAAAGGAACAGTTGTATGTACTCCTTCAATGATGAATTCTTCCAGAGCCCTTTCCATTTTAGTGATACATTCTTCACGAGTAGGTGCTCTACAAATGAGTTTTGCAACCATTGAATCGTAATAAGGTGGAATGTTATAACCAGCATAAACATGAGTATCAACACGAACACCATGGCCTTTGGAAGAATGGAAAGAAGTGATCTTACCAGGTGAAGGGCGGAAACCGTTAAACGGATCCTCTGCATTTATTCTACACTCAATGGCATGAGCTGAAGGGTAGTAATTTTTACCACTAATTAACTCACCAGCAGCAATTTTGATCTGTTCTTTGATTAGATCATGATCAATAACCTCTTCGGTAACCGGATGCTCTACCTGGATACGAGTATTCATTTCCATGAAGTAGAAATTGCGATATTTATCTACAAGGAACTCTACAGTACCTACTCCTTCATAATCAATAGCTTTACCTGCCTGTATGGCAGCATCTCCCATCTTTTCTCTCAACTCATCGGTCATGAAAGGAGAAGGACATTCTTCTACCAATTTTTGGTGTCTCCTTTGGATCGAACAATCTCTTTCTGAAAGGTGTACGACTGTGCCGGCCTGATCACCCGCTATTTGAAACTCGATGTGACGAGGCTCTTCAATAAACTTTTCTATATAAATACCGTCGTTACCGAAAGCAGCTTTGGCTTCCGTACGAGCCATTGTCCAAGCGCTTTCGAAGTCTTCTTCTTTCCAAACGATTCTCATACCTTTACCACCACCACCTGCCGTAGCTTTAAGGATGATGGGATATCCAACTTCTTTTCCGACTTTTAGGCCTTTCTTTATATCTTTTATTAATCCATCAGAGCCTGGAATAACCGGTACCCCTGCCTTAATCATCGTTTCTTTAGCGGTGATTTTATCACCCATTTTACGAATTTGATCAGGAGTAGGGCCGATGAATTTAATACCATATTCAGCACATACTTCAGCAAAGTTGGCATTTTCAGCTAAGAACCCATATCCCGGATGTACAGCATCAGCATTAGTGATTTCTACTGCTGCCATGATTCTGGGAATACTAAGGTAAGACTCAGCAGAACTAGGAGGTCCAATACAAACTGCTTCATCAGCAAAACGTACATGAAGGCTTTCTCTATCGGCCGTGGAGTACAAAGCAACTGTTTGTATTCCCATTTCTCTACATGTACGAATAATGCGTAGGGCTATTTCTCCGCGATTGGCTATAAGAACTTTTTTAAACATAATTTACTTTTAAGGGCAGAGCACAACAATCAGTAAATAATTAGCAGACCTTAAAAATTATCCTTTAGGATCCACCAAGAACAATACTTGATCGTACTCCACTGGTTGAGCGTCTTCAACCAATACTTTTACAATTTTACCTGCAATTTCTGATTCAATCTCATTAAATAGTTTCATTGCCTCAACTATACATACTACTGAACCAACTTCAATAGTGTCCCCTACTTTTGCATATGGTGGTTTTTCGGGTGAAGCCGAACGATAGAAAGTACCAACAATAGGAGACTTAACTTCAAGATATCCACTATCATCTGATGCAGCTGGTTGGGCTGGAGAAGGTGTGTTTGCTGCAGGCTGTGCAGGAGCTTCTACAATAGGTGCAGGAGGTGGTGTATATGTTGGTTGTACCGGTACTACCTGCTGTACAGGAGCAGCAGCAATAGCACTGATGTGTTCCGGATCTATATAATGCTTAGTACGAATAGATAGTTCAAATTCTCCATTTTTCATATTGAATTCAGAGATATCTGAAGCGTCTAATAGTTTAACTAATTCTTGTATGTCTTTGATAGTCATAGATTATTGTTTTACGCGTTCCATATACGCACCGGTTTTGGTGTCGATTTTTACTTTGTCGCCTTGGTTGATGAATAAAGGAACTCTCACTTCCGCACCTGTTTCAATAGTAGCCGGCTTAAGAGTATTGGTAGCTGTATCTCCTCTCAAACCAGGTTCAGTATAGGTTACTACTGCAACTAAATATTGAGGTAAATCAAGAGTAAGTGGAATTTCTTTTGCAGCATGATAGAGGATCTCTACCATCATTTCTTCCATTAAGAATTGTGGATTAGGGATCATGTGCTCCTCTAATGCAATCTGCTCATAAGAGTCAGTATCCATAAAATGATACCCCATATCATCTTTATATAAAAACTGAAACTTTCTTCTTTCTACTCTTACCACATCAATTTTGTGGCCCGCAGAAAAGGTATGATCTAAAACACGGCCAGTAGTTAAGCTTTTGATTTTTGTTCTTACAAAAGCGGCACCTTTTCCTGGTTTTACGTGTTGGAATTCAACGACTGTATAAATGTCATGATTTAAGTCGAGACAAAGTCCGTTGCGAATATCTGAAGTGTTTGCCATCAGTTAAGGTTATATGTATTTAAAAGCTTTGCAAAGATAGGAAAAAAAGGTTTCCTGAAATATCCAGCTTTCATTAAAAACACTACTCAAAACAACATTGAGCGTATACGGTTCTTGGAGGTCGTAAAAAAAGTAGATCAAATATTCCAACAGTTATCAATTTGATAACTATCGATGAAAGGACTATTCTACTAATAAGCCCACTTAAGGTAAGTTGCTCCCCAGGTAAACCCTCCGCCAAATGCAGTCAGAATAATATTATCTCCCTTTTTCAATTGACTTTCCCAGTCATGTAAGCAAAGGGGTAAGGTCCCGGCAGTGGTGTTTCCATATTTTTGAATGTTAACCATCACTCTTTCCATTGGGAAGCCCGCTTCACGTGCAACCGTTTCAATTATTCTTTTATTAGCTTGGTGAGGTACCAGCCAGTTAATATCATCTTTTGACAAATTGTTGCGGCTCATTACCTGGCGCACTACATCAGACATGCCATTTACTGCTGCCTTAAATACAGGCCTTCCATTTTGAAATACAAAATGCTCTCTGTTGGCTACAGTTTCTGCATTGGAAGGAAACTTAGATCCCCCTGCCTTCATATGAAGGTATTGTGCTCCATCACCATCACTTCTATGTACAGAATCAATGATACCTGTTCCTTCTGCTGAAGGTTCTAATAAAACAGCACCTCCTCCATCACCAAAGATGACACAAGTTGTACGATCGGTATAATCAATGATGGCAGACATTTTATCTGCACCTAATACAATTACTTTTTTATGAGTACCAGCTTCAATAAATTTTGATCCTACAGTTAACGCATATAAAAAACCTGAGCAAGCTGCACTAATATCAAAGCAGAATGCATTTTTTATATTTAAAGCGTCTGCAACTAAATTGGCAGAATCAGGAAACATCATATCGGGAGTAACCGTTGCAAAAATGAGCAACTCAATATCGGCCGGGTCAGTATTGGTTTTCTCCAAAAGGCCTTTAACAGCCTCGATTCCAATTACAGATACACCTTGTCCTTCTCCCTTTAAAATGTGGCGTTCTTTGATACCAGTACGTGTAGTGATCCATTCATCACTAGTATCAACCATTTTTTCAAGTTCTTGATTGGTCAGAATATAATCTGGAACCCATCCATGTACACCGGTTATTGCTGCATTAATTTTTGTCATAACACTTGATCAATGCAAGTCGTGCTTAATTGGAAAAGAAGAACTGTACAATAAGTTAGGAAAGCAATCCATCACCTTTCAAACTTCTTCTACCTAAACACAACTTTGGTTTTTTAATTTAAGAGTATGTTTAAACTTCTAACTTCTGAAAACCAATATCTTATGAACCTAGCTTCACATTTACTCAGTTGTTTAGCTCGCTAAACGCTTTCGTAAATCTTTCGCTAGAATTATAAACTATTGATTTTCAATACGCGATAAATTTTAACATACTCTAAGTTTCGATAAATCGTAACCTAGATTTATACTTACAAATAACTAATGGATTAATAGACGATTAACAGAAGTTAATTACTTCAAATTATCGCCTTTTTCTAAAATCGAGGCCAAGGTATGAAAAATGTTTTATTACACCTCAAGGAGTGACTTTGAAAAGTGAATGAGCATTTTTATTTGTAGTTATCGATTCCTGAATCTTCTGTACTGACTTCATATTCTTTGTATGAAATGGCCAGTAATCCAAGAAATGTTAGAAATCCATTGATTAATAATATGGTATACCCAAACTGAAAACCATAAAACAACCAATTAGAATTGTAATCCAATAAAAATGAAACCAGTGGAGCAAGAATACATACCGGAATTACAAAGTACTCTCTGACTTTTAATTTTGTGAAAAGCCCAAACGCAAACAAACCTAATAATGGTCCATAGGTATAAGTAGCAACTGTGAAGAGTTGTGAAATAACCGCAGTATCATTGATGAAGTTAAAAATCATTACTGTTAAAAATAAAACCACTGATGCACTTATATGCACAATGAATCTGGTTTTTAACTTTTGTTCTTCATCATCTCTTTGTTCAAAATTTAGAAAGTCTACACAAAAACAAGTGGTCAAAGATGTTAATGCTGAATCTGCACTAGAATAGGCGGATGCAATTAATCCAACAATAAAAATCAAACCAATAATGGGTGATAAATGCTGTAGTGCAATTGTAGGATATAATTGATCGGTTAACTCTGGAAGGCCAATTCCAACTTCAGACGCATATATATATAGCATAGCACCCAAGGTCAAAAAGAGCAAATTCACAAAAACCAAAACGATACTCAGTGTCATCATATTCTTTTGAGCATCTTTGATATTGCTGATGGTCAGGTTCTTCTGCATCATATCCTGATCTAAACCTGTCATGACTATAGTAATCAAAGCACCACTAATAAACTGTTTGAAAAAATTATTAGGGTCATTCCAGCCATTCTCAAAGAAAAAGACCTTAGAATAAGGACTCTGCTGTACCTTTTCAATAATTCCAAAAATATTGCTCTCCAATGCACTAGCAATAGCGAAAATAGTAAGGATAACTGCGATCAACATACTTGCAGTCTGAATGGTATCCGTCCAAATTATGGTATTGATCCCTCCTCTGTAAGTATAGATCCAGATCAATAAAATGGTAATCAAAACGGTCACTGCAAATGGAACACCCAATGGTCCAAATACAAATTTTTGAAAAACAATAGCAATAAGGTACAATCTAAAACTAGCACCTATAGTACGAGATAAAAGGAAGAAAGCTGCTCCTGTTTTGTAAGCAAAAAAGCCAAGCCTGCGCCCTAAAAATTCATATATAGAAGTAAGATTTAAGCGATAATATAGCGGTAATAATACGGTTGCAATGACAAGATAACCAAGTACATAGCCAAAGACCATTTGCATATATGAGAAGGCATAATTCCTTGGGATGGCTTGTCCCGGTTCGAAAGGTGTTCCTACTGCACCAGGAACTGATATGAAGGTTACACCGGATAAACTCGCTCCGATCATCCCAAATGCTACCAATAACCATGGAGCTTTCTTACTTGCAAGAAAGAAATTTTTGTTGCGTGTATCTTTTCCGGTTCTAAAGGAAATATAAAGTAGAACAGCGAAGTAGACCACTATAGTTGCAAGTATAGCTATGGGCGATAATTGATGCATGTGTCTTTTGGTTTCAAAATTTTGAGCGCAACAAAGATATAATTACCTTAAACATTAATAAAAATACTTACTAAAAAGTAGGGGATTTTCAGAAAAACGTGGTTTGTCCTTTAGGTTGAGTAGGGAAGAATTATGCTTTAACGAAAAAATTAAGGGTTTATGTATAAACTTTCATTTTATTGCCTCATTATTTCAATATTTTTTTTGTCTTGTGATAATTCTTCCTCAATAATAGATCCCTTTTGCAAGGAAACCAAATGGTTCGAAACGGCCGGGAATTTTGAAAGAGAAGATGAAATCCTGATGTCACTTTCTGCACAATTACTTTTAGACACCAGTCTTCAAGCTTATAAAGATCAAAATACAATTGTATCTTTTGCAATAGACCATTCACTAGATATTCAAAAAACAACAAGTGGATTATATTATGTTCTTCTTTCTGAAGGTGAAGGAGAATTGGCTGATTGGGGCGATTATGTCTCTGCCCATTACAGAGGGTATTTTTTAAATGGAGAAACTTTTGATAGCTCCTGCAAAAAGAATGAACCTTTATCCTTCTACATTGGAAATATGATCACAGGTTGGAATGAAGGGCTACAAATCCTTAAGCCGGGAGGCAAAGTTTTACTACTCATACCCTCAAGACTAGCGTATGGAGAAGAAGGACTTAAAGATGCAAAAGGAAATTATCTGGTTCCTCAGAATGAAGTACTAGCATTCGATGTAGAGTTGGTTGAAATATTGTGATCTTATGATGCTTTGATGCTTTGATGCTTTGATCCTTTGATTCAATTCTACTAATTTGTTTAGCATACTAAACAAATTAGCAGTCTAACTCCGCGTAACCCTGCCTGCCCGTCCACTGCGGTTCAAAAAAATTGTTTAGAAAACTTTATTTGATCACAGTGAAAAGCGAACTTAAAAAAAGACAATATCACAAGATCTTAAGGTTCCTCGTCCAAGGGCTTCTCCTTTTTCTTATTGCTACTAAATAAGGTTGGGATCATCATAAAAAGTCCCAGCATAATGGCATTATCGGCAATATTAAAGATCCCTGTGTGCCAACCGAATGCTTCAAGTACCATAAAATCTACTACACTACCATGTACAATGCGATCATAGATATTACTTAAGCCCCCACCTAGTATAAAACTAAATGCAATGACTTGCCATTGTCCCATGGCCTTAGAAAAAAGAGTTTGAAAAAGTATATAAAGAAGGACGACCACAGGTAGAATGGTTAATGCCCAGGTCTTCCAACTGCCGGAAAGGCCTGAACCAAGACTTAAGAACGCACCTTCATTTCTTGCAAAAGTAAACCTGAAGAAACCACCCAAGTAGGAAGTAGAAGGTTGATTCATCAAATTTTCAACCGCCCAGATTTTTGTCAATTGATCTACTGCTATAACAAAAGCAATGATACCTATTACTATAATATATCTTTTCACAGTGTATTGAATTTTGAATCCAATAATAGGTAGAACGTTTGGTATTTCCATAAATTCAAATAGTAAATCGACCACAGTAACCACTAGACCTACTATTTTTAGTAATTATTGCTACTTTTAATATCACTCACTTACTTACAAACAAAAAACATCGGAAATAAATGGAGCCTTTATTCACCAATGATGCCATTGTATTTGGCTTGCTTATTCTGACTTTAGCCTTCGTTTTTAAGACTTCCAGTAGTGCTAATCCAGCTTTTAAGAAGTTTTATACCTATGTACCTCCTTTATTGTTGTGTTACTTTTTACCTGCATTATTACATTGGCCATTGGGTTTCATAGCACAAGAGTGGTATGATAATGACTTGATTGAGTGGTTGGCTGAAAGAGGCTATCAATTAGATCCGTCCTATACATTTGCGGAAGTAAATGCATTTTTAGCTGAAAACGGTATTGCAAGTTCAGAGGTAGCTTCTTTCAGCCAACCACTCAATCAAGTCATTATCATACCACTCTTGTGCTATG
>JBCBCD010000051.1:0-15362 GCA_038530915.1 Bacteroidota bacterium | reverse complement strand
AATGTGTAAATGTCGATATCTGTTGGTGTATCAAATGAGTTGATGCGCTCAAACAAGATACTTGATTCATCACTATTAAAGTAGAAGTTAGGCTGAAACTGTTGCATGTCATTTCTAAATGCACCATAGTCAGCATCAATATTCAATGTTTTACCGTTGCCCGCATCAAATTTATAGTTCAGGTTTAAGTTGTAGTTATTTCTATTGCTTGCTGATTGATTGGAAGCGACAAGAACACTATCGATGGTATTGCTGCCCACCATGCTTATTGGAGTACGGGTATTTTCAATACTAGTAAAATCATTCAAGAAGCCGGTAGCTAAAAAGCCTACTGTACTTTTCTTACTCAAAAAGAAGTCAGCACCTAGTCTTAAGTTGTAATTTTCCCACTCTTGGTTTCCTCTACCTTTTCCATCAAACTCTAAGCCTGACTGGCGACGGAAAATATTCATCGCATTGTAGTTGCGACCGTCGCTCCAAGAAACACTACCAAAAGTATTCATTTTCTTGTCGCGATAGTTTCCACTAACTGTAGCATTGTATTGAGAAAATTCTCCCTGAGAATAGCCCGTAGTGATATTGGCATTGGCACCAAGGTTTTTATCTCTTTTCATCTTGATATTGATGATACCGGCATTACCAGCTGCATCATACTTTGCAGAAGGATTGGTGATGATTTCTATCGACTCTATTTCTGTACTTTGAACAGAACGTAAAAAGGCAGCCAGGTCTGCTCCACCCAATGGTGAAGGTTTTCCATCGATATAAATCTGTACGCCACTTCGTCCCAGCATGGTGATATTATCGTTATTATCAACAACTACACCCGGAGATTTACGCAATAGTTCCAAACCATTACTTCCCTGAGCATTAATACTTCCTTCTACATTGAGGACCATTTTATTGGGCTTTAATTCCAATAATGGACGCTCCGCAGTAACCGTTACCTCTTGTAAGTCATTTGCATTTGATTCCAATTCAATCGTTGGAACAGTAAAATTTTGACCTTCTGTAATATCAAATACATCGCTTGTATAAGTATCCAAACCAACAAAACTTACTTTCAACCAGTAAGTTCCAGCTTCAATACCAGGGATGGCAAAAGAGCCATCATCATTGGTATATTCAACCTTTACTATTGAAGAATCTGCGGTAGTAAGTAAGATCACATTTGCAAAGGAAACAGCCATCTCTTCCGGGTCTAAAACGGAGCCTTTAATAATGGCATTTGAAGATTGCGCGACAGCATTCGTTATCATTAGGCATAGCATTGATATGCCTAAAATCGTTGATTTTAGTTTCATAAAAACAGTCGGATTTTTATTAATAATCTGACTATCTCTCCACTCTTATCTTGTTTTTTTAATTTTAGAGGATAGCCTAGATACTTACAAGATTTCTAAATCTCATAAATACAGTTGGGTGTTTCTAATTTGATTGCGATACAAAACTAAGCCGTCAAAACCACAAAATTTTTCGTTTTCGACAAAACCACCCAAATGTCAGGATAAAGTCACCAATAAATCTTAAGAAAAGCATAATGAAGGCAACCAAAACTGGCTACTTTCTAAGAGTTGTGTCCTAGCCATCTCAGCCAATACAGTCATTAATCACTGATTATCAGCATTTTCCGACGTATAGTTAAATTGATTTTAATCTAAGAAATGATAAGGTTTGTAGAAAATTTTCACCTAAGTCAGCTTGAATTTCTATGGCAATTTCAGTGATTGGATGCCTTAAATAAATGCTTGAAGCATGCAAAAACATGCGATCAAATCCCAAAACATCCCTGAAATAATTGTTGTGCTTTACATCACCATGTCTTCTATCTCCAATAATTGGATGGCGAATGTGAGCAAAATGTCTTCTGATTTGATGTTGACGCCCCGTCAAAGGGAAAGCTTCAATAAAAGAATACCTGGAGCTTGGATATTTGCCAACAGAAAAATCCACTTCAGTTTCAGCCAGTCTTTGATAATTGGTCTGTGCATCCAGACGGTTCCTTCTCTTTTCATCTAATAAAGCATAATCAATCTCTCCAGTTTCTTCAACAAAACCACGAATGATGGCCAGGTACTTTTTATGCACTTCTTTATTCCTGAAACCTTCACTGAGTATGGAAGCCACTTTACTGGTTTTGCCAAATACTAAAACTCCGGTAGTAGGCCGATCCAAACGATGGATGGGATAAACGCGTTGCTGAATTTGCTTTCTTAGCAATTGAATGATGAACACCTTGTCTTCAGTAATGCTGGTACGGTGTACCATGATACCCGAAGGTTTATTAATAGCAACAAGGTGCTCATCTTCAAAAAGTATGTCGAATGTCATTGGTAAAAGTTCTGACTTGTATTTTCTGGCCATGCGGCCAGAAAATACAAGTCTATATAAAGTTATTCCATTGGTAATTTAATTTCTTCTCCCCAAATATATTTTCCAAACCATTGCCAATTGTGCCAAACCGCAGCCAAGCGTTCTTTGGGTTTGCTAATTCCATGGCCAAAGCCTTTGTAAATGACCAATTTTGCGTCAACTCCTACATCTTGTAATCCCTGAAATAGCTCAAACGCATTGGCTGGTGGAACCCTTCGGTCAAACTCACCATGTTGTATAAGTGTGGGTGTCGAGGCATTATTGATATTGGTCATTGGGGAGGTCTTTTCATAGATCGCCTTATCACTCCATGGAGTACCTTTCAAATACTGACGAGTAAATGGATGGATATCTGTATTGACATAATAGGTCATCCAATTGGAGATACCTGCTCCAACAGAAATAGCGGCAAACTTATCGTAATTAGTGGTCAAAAAAGCGGATATATATCCTCCTTGACTCCATCCCATTGCTGCTACTTTATCACCATCAACATATCCTTGCTTCTCCAAATGCTCCACTCCGGAAACAACATCCCAGGCATCTCCTACACCCAGATTTCTAACATTTAACGCTCTAAAATCAGCTCCGTAGCCTGCCGATCCTCTATAATTGGGTTGTAGCACCAATGCTCCTTTATTGATCCAATGCAACATTGGGTATACTGAAGAGGGCACAGGTCCGGGAGTAGAAATACCTGTTGGTCCACCATGTATCACTACCATCAGAGGATATTTTTTATTGGGGTCAAAATCTTTTGGCTTCAACAATACGCCTTCTATTTCTGCCCCATCCTTGCTTTTCCAACTTACTACTTCTCCATCTACCGTTGGCCAATCTTTGATTTGTTGATTGACATTGGTCAATTTTTTGGGTGTACTCAAAGAAAGATCACTTTTGAATAATTCTGATAAACTATCATCTGTATTACCAGTATAAGCAATGTGCTTTCCATCTTTTGATATTGAGATACTGTATGTTCTATCCAGTCCATTTTTTAGAAGCTCAGCATTTCCTGACTTGGGATCTATTTGAACTAAATGTCTCTTGGTTTTTTGCCAAGCGACGCCAATGATACCTGCTTCTTTCCAATTTAGCCCATAAATATTTTCGTCAAAATCTTTTGCCAACTGAGTATTATTAGAACCATCAATGTTAATTCTGAAAATATTTGAGTTGGTGTAATAATTAGAAGTCGTATTATCCAGATCAGAATCATAAAGAATAGACTTACTATCTGGCGACCAATCGATAAAAGAGTCCGCACTTGGATTGGCTACCAGAGCAGTCACTTTTTTAGAAGCAACCTCTATGTAGGAAATATCGGAGAAAAAGAAAGAATTGCGTAGAGGGTCCGGCTGGTGATTGAATACTATTTTTGAGCCATCAGGTGACCATTTAAAGCTAGTAATTGTATAATCATCACTGGCTAGTAGTAACATTCCTTTTTGCTTCAACTGAAAAAGACTATCCTCAGCTTGTTCAGGTGTAGGCATCATACCTATAATTGCTGGATCAAAGTCCATTGTCCACAATTCGTTAAAGTTGTATTCAGTATCTTCAACAGCATATGCACCAAACTTGTCTGTGCGTTTTTTATTGATGGCTGTTTTATCTTCTGCTTGTAAAAAAGCGATCTGAGTTCCATCAGGTGACCATTGAAAATTACTTAAGCCATTTTTTACATTCGTCAACTGAAAACTCGCTCCTCCCGCAGCATGCATAATGTGAATTTGAGTTTTTCCACTCTCACTGGAAAGATAAGTGATCCATTTTCCATCGGGAGACCACTGTGCAAAACTACTTGATCCCTTTGAATTATTGGTCAATTGATAGGGTGTTTGCCCATTTTTGGAAATCCAGATTTCAGAATCATAGCGGTTACTTTCCCAATCTACTGCACGTTTTGAGAAAAGAACATCATTTCCATTTGGAGATATTTGTGGTGAGCTTACTGATTGTAGCGACAATACATCTTCAAATGAGGGCGTATCCTGAGCATATGAATAGAAAAATAGAATATTACAAATGAAGAGTAAGAAGACAGGGTGTTTCATGATTTTAGTTTTTGTTTAAAAGTAAAAGCCAATAGGTTGTAGTGAATTTATTAAATTCCACCATGATTTTGCATATAAACAAAATTGCTTTTCCATTTTTTCACTCCTTTCAATTCTTAGAAATGAAATACCAACTCAATCTACTGTTATTATTTATCGTAAGTTTGATTTTTTCAGCTTGCCAGAATAATACTGAATCCACTGATCAAGTCAATTCTGAAGCATCAAATACCACCTCTATAGATTCACTTAAAATTCAAAATATCGAATATTTTGACGTAGAGAGTAGTATCAGAGCCATTCAGGTGGTTGCTAAAGATCAGGTTTGGTTTGCAGGTTCAGCAGGAAAATGGGGGTATACAGCTAATGGTGGCCAAAGTTGGACCATTGATAGTATTATAACAGATACCATTATTCCTCACTTTAGATCGATGGCCATTACCGGTGATGCTGCTCACTTATTATCCATAGCTTCACCAGCCTTGCTGTATCGTTCGATGGATAAGGGTAAAAACTGGGATATCGTTTATCGTGAAGATCATCCCGGAGCCTTTTATGATGCTATGCTCTTTTTAGATGAAACAACGGGCATTGCGATGGGAGACCCAACCGATAATTGTCTTTCCGTAATCAGAACAGAAGATGGAGGACTGAACTGGAACAAAGTCGATTGTACCAATCTACCCGAAGCTACCGAAGGCGAAGCTGCTTTTGCTGCCAGTAATTCTAACCTTGCTGCTTTGGATAATAAAGTTTGGATGGTATCCGGTGGTGCCAAAGCTAATGTTTACCAAAGTGAAGACAAAGGCAAAACGTGGACAGTAGCTCCTACCCCTATCGCTCAAGGCGGACAAATGACAGGAATATATACTGTCGCATTCCAAGATGAAAACAATGGAATCGTCTTTGGTGGCGATTGGAATGCCAAAGAAGTAAACAGCCAAAATAAAGCCATTACCAAAGATGGTGGCAAGACGTGGGAATTATTGGCTGATGGTGAAGGTCCGGGTTATCGTTCTCAAGTGAGATACATTCCCAATACCAATGGACAAGGGATTATTGCTTGTGGTATTCCAGGGATTTCTTATTCTTTGGATGGCGGAAAAAATTGGACAGACATAAGTGAGGAGCCTTTTTATGCGATGGATTTTGAACCTGATGGGAAAGTCTTATGGTTATCAGGAGCGAATAGAATTACAAAGCTAATATTTGAATAAGCAATAAAAAAGGCTATCTCATCAGCCGCTGGCTGATGAGATAGCCTTTTTTATTGCTTATTCTACGCAGTTACTGTGCCATAAATCGTTTCACGTTGTTGCTTAATAGAATCTGAACGCAAGTAATCATCATATTCCATCAAACTGTCAATCATACCGTTTGGAGAAATTTCGATGATACGATTGGCCACTGTTTGAGTAATTTGGTGGTCATGCGTTGAGAAGATCAAGTTGCCTTTAAAATCTTTCATTGCATTGTTTAGTGCAGTGATTGATTCCAAGTCCAAGTGGTTGGTAGGTTCGTTCATCAAGACGAAGTTAGGGTGTTGTAGCATGACTTTTGACAACATACAACGTACTTTTTCACCTCCAGACAAGACACTTGATTTCTTGTATACTTCTTCACCAGAAAATAGCATTCTACCCAAAAATCCACGGATAAATTGCTCGTCCTTTTCCTTTGAATATTGTCTCAACCAGTTGATAAGGTCAAGATCGTTTTCATTAGAGAAATACTCTTCATTCTCGTTAGGAAGGTAATCATGAGTAATGGTTTGGCCAAACTCAAAAGTACCAGAGTCTGCTGCTTCTTTACCCGCCAAAATGTCGAAAAACATAGTTAAGGCAGCAGAATCACGCCCTAATAATGTAATCTTTTCTCCTCTATTCACAACGAAGCTTACATCTTTAAATAGCCATTCTCCATCCTGATTGCGCTTACTCAGGTTTTCCACTCTCAATAGTTGATCCCCAGGTTCACGTTCTGGTTGGAAATGGATGAAAGGATATTTACGGCTTGAAGGTCTGATTTCTTCAAGGTTCAATTTATCTAGAGCTTTCTTTCTAGAGGTAGCTTGTTTTGATTTAGAAGCATTAGCAGAGAATCGCTGGATAAACTCCATCATCTCTTTGCGTTTCTGCTCCAACTTCTTGTTCTTATTCGCCAACTGTTGAGCCATCAACTGACTTGATTCGTACCAGAAGGTATAGTTACCTGTAAAGATCCTGATTTGTTTGAAATCAATATCTACAATATGAGTACATACCATATCCAGGAAGTAACGATCGTGAGAGACAACGATAACCATGTTTTTGAAATCAGCCAAAAAATCAGCCAACCAGGTTACGGTTTCTGCATCCAGATCGTTAGTGGGCTCATCCAGTACCAAGATGTCTGGTGTACCAAATAGTGCTTGAGCCAATAATACCTTTACTTTCTCAGGACCGCTAAGTTCTTTCATTTGCTTGAAGTGTAAATCTTCAGCAATACCCATATTACTCAACAATTCTGCAGCATCACTCTCAGCAGTCCAACCACCCATTTCACCGAACTTGTTTTCAAGATCAGCAGCTCTCAAGCCATCTTCTTCAGAAGCATCCGGATCCATATAGATGGCATTTTTTTCTACCATTATATCATACATCTCCTTGTGCCCCATTATTACGGTATCAAGTACTTGTTCTTCTTCAAATTCAAAGTGGTTTTGTTTCAGTACCGCCATACGTTGTCCAGGCTCAATATTGATACTTCCACGAGTAGCATCGATCTCCCCCGTAATCACTTTCAGAAAAGTAGACTTTCCTGCTCCATTGGCACCGATAACCCCATAACAGTTGCCCTGAACGAACTTCAGATTTACTTCATCATACAATACACGTTTGCCAAATTGAAGGCCAAAATTATTAACTGTGATCATTTCTTCTGCTTACTTAATTCTTTAGTTAGTGAATTGACGCCGCAAAGGTAGGAATAATGTTAATAAAATGCGACGCCTATTTCTAATTTAGGATGAATTGCTAATGACAAAGCAGCTTGCTGTTGCAAGCTGCTTTGTCATTAGCAATTCATCCTGTTGCGTCTTACTTCCTTGGAATCGTATGAATCTCCTCTTGCCTTCCATCCAGGAAGTAGAATTGATCACCGGAGTAAATGCCATCTTGCTCAAGCATGATGCGAACAAGCTTACCGTTCCATTCTTCTACTTCCGAAGCAGCGAATAATTCTATCGAGTAAGCGGTATTGGGATATAATGGGTAATCACCTTTCCCCGGAACACCACCTTGCTGATCCCACATACCAATGGTTGGTCCTGCCGCGTGGCCATGCACTCCAATTGGGTGAGTATAAATGGAAGCAATAATATCTTCTGATTTTGCCTGTTCTAGCGCATCTTTTAAAATTTCATTTCCAGTTTTTCCGGTTTTAAATTGATCGACCAAGATATCCTGAAGGCGGTTTCCTCTTTTGAATGCTTCTCTTAATCCTACTGGCACTTCTTTTTCTCCTGGTCTCAATACATAGAAATGCTCTTGTTGATCGGTATTTAACCTTAAGTAGGTAATTCCAAAATCTACATGCAATAAGTCGCCGTGGCGAATAATATTTCCTTCTGGTCTTCTTGAAAAAGAACGCAGGAATTCTTTATTTCCTTTATCTGCACGCTGTACCGACACAGATGGATGGAACCAGGTTTGAAGGCCTAAATCAGCCACACGTTGTCTCAACCACCATACTACATCGTCAGTAGTAGTAACGCCCGGTTGAATGCTTTTTTCAGACAAGCCTTCTCTCAAAATCAGATGCCCTATGCGACAAATCATATCAAAGATTTCTATTTCCCGTTCTGTACGAGTTTCCAACCAAGCAATGGCTAATTTTTCTGCTGAAACCACTTTGTTGTGCATTTCTTTTGGCAAATTATCCATAAATGCTTCGTATTCACTGTGTACCAATCCATCAGCAAGTGCAAAGTTTTCTGAGATATTCAATCCTATTTTATCTGGTTTCTTTTCTGAAATGATGCTCATCAAAGCTTCCCATTGATCGGGGAAAACATCCAGGTTCCACTCTCCTTTTAGTAATCGTCCTACGTCATAACGCGCAATAGCAACTTTTTCTATTGGTTTTCCTTCTCCTGGGTCAAAAAACACCATCATGGTTCTCCGTCTGGCAGAAAGCCAGGTGGACGGAAGTATGGTCTTCATTACCGGATCTTCATTGTATTCCCTGGAAATCAAAACCCACATATCTATTCCTTCACGACGCATCAATTGTGGAAGTAAGTTATCAAGGCGATCTTCCAAGATTTCATCGACAACTCTTGCTTGTTCACGTTGAGAAAGGATGACTGGTAAATTGCCTTGAGCAAATAGGGTTGGTAGAAAAGCAAAGGCTAGCAACGTCAGTAAAACGAGTCTCATGTAATACTATTTTGGTTTTAATAATCACCAAACAATATAGGGCTTCTTAGTTAGAACTTTTATGGTGATCTAAGCCACCGCAACAGTTCTAATTACTTATATTTAATTTTATTGATAGTTAAATCAGGTAATAAATGAATTTGATTAGAATCACCATCTGTTTAGCACTTGCACTTATTGTATGGAGTTGTGACACTCCAACAAATGAATCCAATGCAGGAGCTGATTTCTCCGTACCTTTCGAAAAATATGAGTTAGATAATGGACTTGATGTCGTATTACATGTGGATCGCTCTGATCCGGTAGTAGCAGTAGCCTTAACTGCTCACGTAGGTTCTGCTCGTGAGAAGACAGGACGGACTGGCTTCGCTCACTTATTTGAACACCTTTTATTTTTAGAATCTGAAAACCTGGGTAAAGGTGGTCTTGATAAAATGAGTGCACGCATAGGAGGCTCTGGAGCTAATGGCTCTACGAATAGAGATAGAACCAATTATTTTCAAACAGTGCCAAAAGATGCGCTTGAAAAAATGATCTGGGCAGAAGCTGATAAAATTGGTTGGTTTATTAATACCGTGACGGATCCGGTTTTAGCCAAAGAAAAACAAGTAGTAAAGAATGAGAAGAGACAAAGTATAGATAACCGACCTTATGGTCATACCAGTTATGTAATCGATAAAAACCTATACCCTGAAGATCATCCCTACAACTGGCAGGTCATTGGTTCATTAGAGGACTTGCAAAAGGCTACTGTGGAAGATGTAAAGGAATTTTTTAGGCGCTGGTATGTTCCCAATAATGTTACATTAACCATTTCAGGTGACTTTGACGTAGACCAAGCTAAAGAGTGGGTAAAAAAATATTTTGATGAAATTCCAAGAGGTGAGGACGTATCTCCTCTAGAAAAAAGGGCAGGTATCGTGACTGAAACGGTGAAGCTCTATCACGAAGATAACTTTGCACGTTTACCTGAATTGACACTGACCTGGCCAACTGTTGAGCAATACCATCCTGATGCTTACGCTCTATCCATTTTAACCGATTATTTATCACAAGGAAAAAATGCTCCCCTTTACAAAGTAATTGTAGAAGACCAACAACTTAGTCAAGCAGTAAGAAGCTTCAATCGCACATCTGAATTGGCAGGTCAGCTCTCAATACGAGTAAGAGCATATGCCGATAAGGATTTAGATGAAGTGCTCACTGCTATCGAAGAAGGTTTAGCTGATTTTGAAGCCAATGGTATTCCTCAAAAAGACTTAGATCGCATTAAGGCTGGTGAAGAAACTTCTTTTTATTCCGGCTTATCTAGTGTATTAGGAAAAGGCTTTCAATTGGCACAATACAATATTTTCGCTGACGATCCCGGTTTTTTAGCAGAGGATATTAAAAATCGTTTGGCCGTAACTACAGCAGATGTAAAAAGAGCATATGAAAAATACCTAAAAGACAAGCCCTACATTGCTACCAGTTTCGTCCCTCTAGGTCAGCTCGATCAGACTTTAGAAGGTTCCGAAAAGGCAGAAGTGGTTGAAGAACAAATCGTCCAGGGTGCTGAAGAAACTTTTGATCCAAGTTTGGTAGCTGAGTATGAAAAGACTCCTTCTAGTTTTGATCGTTCAGTAGAACCCCCATACGGAGAAAGTCCGGATGTAAAAGTACCGGATGTCTGGAAGTCTGAACTGAGTAATGGTTTGAAATTATTTGGAATTGAAAGTCGTGAGGTTCCGTTGATCCAATTCAATTTGTTTATTGAAGGAGGGCAGCTACATGAAACAGCTGAAAATTTGGGGATAAGCAACCTATGTGCTCAATTGATGAACAAAGGGACAGCCAATAAAACGCCACAGGAATTGGAAGAAGTTATTGAAATGCTGGGTGCTCGCCTTTCTATCAATGCACAACAAGAAGGTATCCGCATCTCAGGTACAACCATTGAAAAGAACTATGATGCTACCATTACATTGGTAAAGGAAATGCTTTTGGAACCCAGATGGGATGAGGAAGAATTAGAATTGATCCGTCAAAGTACCATTAGTACCATCAGACAACTTGAGGGAAGTCCTAATTCTATTGCCAGAAACACTTTCCAGGAATTGATATACGGTGTAGATAACATCAGATCAAAAAGTATCCTTGGTACAGAAGAAACCATTTCATCAATTACAGTAGATCAACTCAAAGCTTATTATCAGGAGTATTTTTCCCCTTCCGTGTCAAAAATGCATATAGTAGGAGCTATTTCAAAAGAACAATTGGAAGCTTCACTCAATGATTTAAATACCAATTGGCCAGCCAAAAAAGTCGAAATACCTGTATATGAGACACCAGCAGCACCTGAAAATGCGACCGTTTATTTCTATGATATCCCCAATGCCAAGCAATCTGTCTTACAGTTTGGTTATCCTGCGATGAAAGCTACTGACGATGATTATTATCCAGCAGTTGTGATGAATTACAGACTAGGCGGCGGTGGTTTTGCTTCTCAATTGACTCAGCAATTAAGAGAAGGAAAAGGTTATACTTATGGCATTCGTTCCAACTTTGTGCCCGGTAAAGAAGCGGGGCCATTTGTAATTACCAGTGGTGTACGAAGTAATGTCACACTAGAATCAGCTCAGTTGGTAAAAGAGATCCTCGAAAACTATGGTAAGAACTACAATGAATCCGACCTTGATGTTACTAAAAGTTCTTTAATCAAATCCAATGCTCGTGCTTTTGAAACTGCATGTGCGAAGCTCAATCTACTAGAAAACATTAGCACTTATGACTGGGATAGTGATTATGTAGTGGCACGCGAAGAGGTCGTAAAGAATATGACCGTAGACCGTATTAGAGAGTTGAGTGATCAATATTTGCGTCCAGATAAAATGATCTGGCTGGTAGTGGGTGATGCCAATACACAGTTGGAAAGGTTAAAAGAATTGGGTTATGGTGATCCCGTTTTGCTGAACAAGCAAGAAGCTTTAGATCAATAGATTTTTAGTGGATGAGTTTATGGGTTGATAAGGTTAGGAGGTTCTAAACTTACATTCATGAGCTTTAATACAATAAAATTGGAAAAAGTGATCACCTCACGGCGTGAGGTGATCACTCCACTCTAAAAAAACAATAGCATACTAAAAATTTACTCGATGCAAATTAAATTTACGCTTACTTTAATCTCTCTCCTTCTATTTTCTATCCAAATTCTAGCTCAGAATAGGACTAAAGGCCCAGCCGTAAAAAATTATGGCCCAACATTTCCGGTAGATAATCCGGACTTTGTTTTAGATACTTCACAAACATTAAAAGTGGTATTTGATATATACAACACTCCTGAAGATCCTTCCAGGGTCAATTCTTCTATCGAAACCATGGCTCGTTTTCTCAATATGCATGTCCAAGCAGGTATGCCTTTATCAAACCTAAAAGTAGCATGTGTGATTCACAATAAAGCAAGTAAGGATGCCATGGATACTGCATCTTATAAAGAAAAATATGGAGTAGATAATCCCAATATATCGATGATGGAAGAACTGACTGCAGCAGGAGCAGAGATTTACATGTGCGGGCAATCAATGTATGCCAGAGGGTACGACAGAGAACGATTGGCTGAACCTGTACAAGTAGCATTATCAGCTATGACTGTAATTTTGAGCCTACAGACAAAAGGGTATCAATTAATCAAGTTTTAAATTCATACTGTTATGCTTTCATGTTATTATGCTCTCATCTAAACCCAATAGGATGATAATATAATCCTTATGAAATAGTCATTACAGGCCTTATATAAATACAAAGTAGATAATACAAGGCAAGATGACAGCATGAGAGCATAACAGCATGATAACATCCTAGTAGAGCATTCTCAACCAAATGGTTGCTTCTATTGCTCTGAGTTCCTCAATCAGTTCTTTACTGTATTCTTTGTTGATGTCTGTAATCACATAGCCTACTTCTTCGTTGGTCTTCAAATATTGTCCCAAGATGTTGATTTGATGCTCGGCCAGAATGCGATTGATTTGAGCCATTACATTGGGAACATTTCTGTGTATGTGTAAGAGGCGATGTGCATTTTCCAGCGCCGGCAATTGTACATTAGGAAGGTTCACACTACCGAAGGTGCTACCTGTATTGATGTATTGTAAAATCTTGTTGGGAACAAAATTACCAATGTTCTCTTGCGCTTCTTGAGTACTGCCACCAATATGAGGTGTCAAAATAGTATTCCTGGCTCCCATCAATGGAGATTCAAAAGGCTCATCATTGCTCTTTGGCTCTTTAGGAAAAACATCAACTGCTGCTCCTTTCAACTTCCCGGAATCCAAAGCTCTTTTCAAAGCTTCCAGGTCTACGACTTTACCTCTTGCCAAATTGATAAAGATGGATCCATCTTTCATCATATTGAATTCTTTCTCCCCAAATAAGTCTTTATTGTTAGGGCGTCCATCAATATGCAAGGTGACAATATCCACTTTGCCTAGCAATTCTTCCAGTGTATTACATTTGGTTGCATTGCTCATCGATAGTTTGTCAACTATATCGTAGTAATAAACGTGTAAGCCCAAAGCTTCAGCCACTACAGAAAGCTGTGCACCAATGTTTCCATAGCCAATGATACCTAACCTTTTGCCTCTAACCTCATTGGCATTGGCAGCAGATTTTTCCCAACGGCCCTGGTGCATAGCGCGTTCTTTGTCTGGTAAATTCCTCACCAAAAGGATGATCTCCGCAATGGCCAATTCTACTACTGAGCGTGTATTGCTAAAAGGAGCATTGAAAACTGCTACTCCATGTTGGCTACAAGCATTTAAATCAATCTGATTGGTACCAATGCAAAAAGCTCCCACACAGATTAACCTTTTGGCATTTTTAATTACTTTTTCAGTGATATGTGTCTTAGATCTGATGCCGATAATATTGACATCTTTGATCTTCTCGCATAATTCGTCTTCCGAAAGAGCAGTTTTGAGATATTCTACATTATATCCTTCAGCTTCAAAAAGCTGGACAGCATCCTGGTGTACTCCTTCCAGAAGCAACACATTGATGCGATTTTTTGGGTAAGATAAAGCTCTACTCATGTTTAATTCGTATAAAATTTCATCTAAAGTTGGTGCCACGTGATCGGCTATTTCAAGCACTTTTTCGCGGACTATATTTTCTGTAAAAAGGAAAAACTTGTTGGCAAATCCGGCTTTGCGAATTTCATAATCATTGTAACCATCACCAATTACATGTACATCTCCATTGAGGCCCAATTGCTCAATGACAACTGGTTTTCCACCACTCTGTGACAAAGGAATAGATTGATCGAAGCCAATTACAATATCGTTTTCATCGTAAACAAAAGCATTGGCATAGACCTGATCCGGACGCAAACCAAAACCTTCAATTACTGGAATAATAAAGTCCTTAAATCCATTAGAAATGATATAAACGGAATCCCTATTGGTCACCAAAAAATCTTTGTTCCTAATAAAAGAATCCGAAATCTTTAACTTTAGCTGTTCTGAAAGTTCTACAATATCATTTTTATGAATTTTCAGAAGCTTAAGTCGCTCCGTTAAAGAGGTCCTGAAGTCCAAGCTACCTTCCATAGCTCTGTCTGTTATTTCCTGAATTTGACCTAGCACAAATTCTTTTTGATCAGAGCCTGATAATACAATATCTACCAATACATCAAAAGCCTCAAGCTTAGTGAATGTACTGTCGAAATCGATAATGAAATAATGCTGTTTCATGATGCATGCAATAATTAAATCATTTTTGATGGAAGTATTTTTATTCTCTATCTATTACAGGCTTACCACTGATATGAAAACCCTCAATTGGATTTCATATATCAATTGGCTATATTGGTTGGACTTCGATAACAAAGAAAACAAGCTTAACAAATTGGTTCCTGTTTCCGAACTGCAATTCTCTCATGAATTGTAAGTCGATATAGGCTTCTATTTGATTAAAAAGCTATTATCTGGCACGGCAAAAGTAAGAATTATTGGTACCAAACAAAACTATTCACGAAATACCTTCTAAAGGTTTTAGAGGTATTTCAAACCATTGGCAAAATGACCTCATAGCTGCGTTTAGTGTGTCTCTTGTAGCCCTTCCTCTTGGGCTTGGTGTTGCCATGGCTTCAGGCGTTCCTCCTATGTCTGGAGTGATCTCTGCCATCATAGGTGGATTAGTCACAACCTTATTCAGAGGTAGTCATATCGCAATTAACGGACCAGCGGCAGGCCTTATTGCAGTCATGCTGGCTGGCCTAAGCAGCTTAAATGATGGAAGTGGGAATACACTGAATTATTTATTGGCTGCAATCTTTATTTCCGGACTTCTACAAATTGTACTTGGATTGTTAAAACTTGGAAAATATGCCGAAGTAATCCCTACTTCAGTCATCCATGGAATACTCGCTGCTATTGGGATTATTATTTTTAGCAAACAAGTTCATATCGCCTTGGGAACAGACTCTGATGCACCTACTATAATCGGTGTTCTGCTTGATATTCCACAAAGTATTCTTAAT
>JBCBCD010000050.1:10120-15397 GCA_038530915.1 Bacteroidota bacterium | reverse complement strand
AGAGCCTCCTATGCAAGCTTTGGATATAGAGGCATCATCAGTAGACACTCGCTTTCCTGTCTATGCGTTTGAAGTCTTTCAGAATATGAAGCTGGGCGCTCTTAAAAAGATTGAATTCCCATTTTCGGAAGATGATTTAGATCCTTATACCGTAGAATTACGAGATGAAAAGTTAGTCATTCATCAATACACCGGACAAGTATTAGAAGCTTACCAGTCTTCATGGATTTCCATAGTATCTTATTGGAGTTATCGATTGCATACAGGTTCAGAAAGCATTATTTGGTCGCTTATTTTAGGTGTAAGTACCACCGGAGTATTGTTTCTCATTTTCTCTGGTTTTAGCATCGCTTACAAAAGATTTAGGGTGAAGGTCCCTCAAAGTGACGCTCCGGAAGAAGCAGAGTATGTGCTGTTATATGGATCTGAAAATGGAAGTACCAAAGCTTTTGCGTTGGCCTTATATCAAGCTTTGAAAGCAAATCAACAAAAAGTATATGTCAACGAATTGAATAAATATACTCAACTTCCCAATTTAAAGAGACTTATCATCCTTACATCGACTTATGGAGAGGGAGTTGCTCCGGACAATGGAGACCAATTTTTAGAACAGTTCCGGCAAAACCCACCTGCTCAGCCCTTTGATTTTGCAGTACTAGGCTTTGGCTCTTTGGCATATCCGAAGTTTTGTCAGTTTGCAAAAGATGTCCATCAAGAGCTAACTACCGTGCCTAATGCACAACAGCTATTGGATGTGAAACTCATACACAATCAGGCAAAGCAAGAATTCTTTGACTGGACAAAGCAATTGGGAAGTAGTCTTGGCTTGTCGCTTACAATTGCTCAATTTTTTAAAGTAAAAAAGCCCAAGCTGGATCAATTTATTTTGATAGATCGAAAAATTGTCAAAGTAGATGATCAGCAAACTTATTTAATTGCTTTAAAGCCGGATAAAAGCCATGATTTTCAATCAGGAGATCTACTCAACTTCTATCCTGAAAAAGATCCGGTCAAGCGCTCTTATTCAATTAGTAAAAATTTGTCAGGGTTTATCTTACTAGCCATAAAAAGACATGAACAAGGAATGGTTTCTAATTACTTGTTCAATCTGCCTTTGGGTGAAAAAGTAGAAGCTCAAATTGAACACAATATTCATTTTCATTTCCCGGCTGAGCCCAAATCAGTCGTGTTGATTGGCAATGGTACTGGTATGGGACCTTTTGTCGGTATGATAGAACACAACAAAAGTCAATCCATTGAATTGTATTGGGGTGGAAGATCTTCCAAGTCATTTGCGCTCTATCGCCCTTTTATTGATGAGGCTTTGGAGAGAGGGAGATTGAGTAAATGTGAAATTGCCTATTCCAGAGAAGGTGAGGAACGCACTTATGTACAGACCTTGATCAGGAAAGATGGAGAGGTGCTGGCTAAAAAACTAGAACAAGGAAGTCATTTAATGATTTGTGGCTCTATCGACATGCAAAATGACGTGCTGGAGGTATTAGACACAGTGACAAAGCAATATTTGTCCAGACCAATAGATTATTACATTGAAAAAGAACAGGTGAAAATGGATTGTTATTAGTGTACGACCAATTTCACATTGGTCGAACCACAAACCAAAAAGCGCACAAGGCTTTTCAATTCCACTCCATAACAGACGCTACCTTCTCCTATTTATTAACAGACGCTCATCAAGCTAAAAAAATCCTCACTTTAAATTGGATAGCTCTCAAACTCGTCTTTCTGTTTAAAAAACTGACTTACAATATTTTAGTCCTAATTTACACTAATCTAAAATAAATTGCTAAGCGGAAACACTTTTATCCGTCACAATATCCAACAGCAAAACAACGACTTCATTAGGGAAATTCCCTCTGAAAGTACATAATATCTGCATTTTTGGCAAGAGAATATCTTTCAGGATATTTTACCTATTGTATGATAAACAGAATATGCTTCTGTCTGGAAATTGTCAAAATCTACTTTGTTGCTAATTGACAATTATCCAAATAAAGAGAAAATTTATTTTTCTCATTGATAAGGTATGTGTAGTGCGGTTTTTAATTGATCTTATTGATTATCAATTTTTTATGTGAAATGTTAAAACGGCAATGAAGTAGTCAGCTTTTTAAGATGATGAAACAATTGATGCAGTCGTATTTTTTTATTGCTGTATTATTAATCCTAAATTTGGACTAACAATCGATTATTTTTTTGAAATTTAAGCTAAGTAATGTAAAGGCATACAAAATAATTGATAAGGATTGACTTGGCTTTTGTTTTGAATGTTCTGAAATATAGCAACAGCATCTATAGACTTAGATGATGTATTCATAAAGCAGGTAATGATGAAACTTATGTTTGTGTAAACAAGCAGGAATTTTGCTGGTTAACTTTCACCGTTATTCCATTCTTATTTCCTTTCAGCCTACCTGGAATATTAACACTTATTAAACGATTTATCACGCTCCTAATCATTGATAAAGATGAGAAGTATTTACCTAAATCTATTATTTATCCTACTCACAACTTCATTGTTTTCACAAGCAAATCAGGTTGTTTTGGTAGAAGATTCCGACGGAATGAAACTTGAAGTTGATGGAAAACCTTTTATGGTTAATGGTATGAACTGGGATTTCTTCCCTATTGGTACCAACTTCAATTACAGCTTATGGAGCCAGCCTGATGACATTATCAAGGCAGCTTTAGACAGAGAAATGTCCCTATTAAGAAACATGGGTGTAAATTCAGTACGTATTTACACGGGTGTACAACCAAAATGGATCAAGTACATTTATGAAAACTATGGTATTTATACCATGCTCAATCATGCGTTTGGTCGTTATGGTGTGACACTACCTAGTGGGACATGGATGGGCAATACCGAATATGCTGATCCACGTGTACGTGAACTGCTAATAGCAGAGACAAAGCAAATGGTACGCGATTACAAGGACGTTCCCGGTCTATTGTTGTTTTTGTTAGGTAATGAAAACAACTATGGACTTTTCTGGGAAGGTGCTGAAACGGAAGATATTCCTGTTGAGGACAGAAAATCTACCGTACGAGCTCAAGCGATGTACAAGTTATTTAACGAGGCAGTTGTAGAGATGAAGAAAATTTCTACCAATCACCCTATTTCAATTTGTAATGGTGATTTACTGTTCATTGAATTGATCAAAGAAGAATGCCCGGATATTGATATTCTGGGTACCAATATGTATCGTGGGGTTTCTTTTGGTGATGCATTTCAGAAAGTGAGAGATGAGCTGGATTTGCCAATCTTATTTACGGAGTTTGGTTCAGATGCGTATAATTCAATAGAAAACGCGGAAGATCAAAAGGCTCAGGCGTATTACATGATGGGTAACTGGCAAGAAATTTATGAAAATGCGGCAGGACTTGGCTTAGCTAATAACTCTTTGGGTGGATATACTTTCCAGTTTAGTGATGGTTGGTGGAAAGCTGGGCAAACTGTCAACCTGGATGTTCACGATACAGAGCCCAATTGGGATAATGGTGGTTATGAGTTTGACTTTGTGGAAGGAGAAGACAACATGAATGAAGAGTGGTTTGGTATTTGTGCCAAAGGGCCAACAGATGCTCGTGGTTTATACCACTTGTATCCAAGAGCTGCATATTATGCATTAAAGGAAGCACACAAAATTGATCCTTACGCTGAAAATTTAAACTTAAGTTCGATAAGAGAATATTTCTCGAATCAAGCCTTAATGGATGCGGTGATTAAGGCAAGGGGAGATCAAGCCGCTTTGGTAGCCGAGGATCTAAAAAAGGTGCGCCTAAGTAATGTTAGAGCTGAACTTACCACTTTTAGTACGGGTGGAGATTTAATATCTACTCCGGAAGCTGCTGACCCTACCGTGCGAAACTTCCCTGATGAGTTAGGGTTTGATCACATGCAGTCTTACTACTTCGGTATACAGGCAAATCCTTCTGATAATATTCAATTGGACCTTACTTTCAATGCTTTAGGTAGAGTTGCGGAGAACCCTATCGATGAACTTTTCTATGAAAATCGAGGTCGTACCCGTTCGGTCAATACAGATCAGGGCGATTTTGTCATTCCTTCTATCAATCGTTTGAACGTTTATCAGGCTGATTTTAAATGGGAAGATAAAATGTTTAAGTTGGATGGGTTCTATCGTACCGGCCATGGCCACTGGGGATATGAAGGCGACTTCTTTGGCTTGTATCCTGAAGCCAATTACGGTCCTAACATTGATATCTATAATGGTGAAGCTCCTTTTGGTGTAGAAATAGAAGGTAAAAGGGAATTAGAGGGACTAAAAGTTGCTTTTGGTCCAGAATTGTGGTGGGCAGCCAACCCTGCTGTATTGGTAAAATATACACGCAAATTGGGTGACTTCCATCTTACAGGTATTTTCCATGAAGATATTGCAGAACCAGCTCCTTCTGTAAGTTCTTTTGCCGTACCGGTACCACTAACCAGAAGAGCAACTTTACATATGGAGACACAAGTTGGAAAGTTGGGAATCGAAGTAGGAGGTATTTGGGGTGGTCAACCACTAGTGGGACGTACCTTCCAATTGGTGGACGAAGAGGAAATGGCTGAAGGTAATGTTACTACAGTATATGAAGACGAAATAAATTCTGAAGACACTTGGGGGGGTAAAGTTAAATTTACTTTTTCTCAGGGGCCATTCAACTGGTATGCACAAGGTGCTGCTATGGGCTTAGTAGCAAATGGTGGTGCTGATTATACACAAACGTTTACAGGTTGGCGTTTGAAAGATAGCGGTAGTGGTAATCAGGTCAACTTCTTGACAGGATTTACCTATATGACAGGTAATTTCACAATTGCTCCTAACTTCTTGTGGCAGAAACCATTGGTTGGGCCAATCCCTGCTGATGTACCAGCACCTGGTCGTCCAAGAAATATCTTAGACGATCCTTTCTCAGTAAGAGGCAATAGAGAACAAGTAGGTGCCGAGTTATTGGTTACTTTCGACCCTACTCCTGGTACCTGGATGTACGAATGGAACAATGATGAAATGGAAGATGCCAAACTAGCTGTTAGTGCTGGTTTTGTATACCGCCACTTACCAACCATTCAGGATGCCGGTGTCGGTATCTTAGCTGATGGACGTACGCTTTTTGCTTTTCCGGGTTCAGCTCCGGCACAGGATTTATGGGAAGCACATGCGCGTATCGTTTCTAAAATTACACCTAGGTTTGGCTTTATTGCCAATTTGTATGGTGGTACTGCTCAGGCAAATGGTAGTGACCCTAGAT
>JBCBCD010000050.1:0-10110 GCA_038530915.1 Bacteroidota bacterium | reverse complement strand
TGGATTTACGCATGGTCTATAAGAAGGTGAAACTCATGACGATGTTTAAGGTAAACGATTGGGGACCTTTTGATTACTATCGCGATTTCAACCAGACCTTCCCACTACAGTTTACGGTTGATCTTTCTACTGCAGTAAGTATGCAAAAGTTTATGAATATGCCTGATACACGTGCCGGTATTCGTTGGACATGGCGTTCAATGGATGAATTTTCTCCAAGGTACTGTCCAACATTTATTATTGATGCTGCCGGAATGAGCGAATGTGATCCTTCTGCACCTGGATTTGATGATGGACAAGAATGGGAATTTAGAACTTATATTCATTTCAACATAGGTAACTAACTAATTAGCATTAGTAAAAAATAAGTTAAGATAATGAAAACTAGATTTTATAATTATATAGCGTTTGCAGTTTTAATTTTAGCTATAGCGAGCTGTAGCACTAGAGAAATTGATGAGTTAGAACCAGCAAGATTCCCAACCAATGGTGACGTATTCGTTGATGGTTTTGATGGAGCCTCTGATTACAGTGCTTTTGGTAAATTGACTTCCTTTGAAGTCGACATGGACGTCGCTTATGCTGGCGAAGCATCTATGAGATTTGAAATACCGGATTCAGACGATCCACTTGGTGGATTTACCGGTGGGCAAATTATAACTTCAGCACCTCGTGATTTGACAGGTTTTAATGCATATACTTTTTGGGCAAGAGCTTCAGGGCCGGTCAGTGTAGATAAGATTGGATTTGGTAGTGATGATGAAGATCAACATCAGCTTGTCATATCCGGTTTACAACTGAATTCCAATTGGCAAAAAGTAATTATACCTATTCCTGATGCATCTCCATTGACTAGAGAAGATGTATTGTTCTTCTTTTCTGATGGTCCAGAAGAAGATGGTAAAGGTTATACTTTTTGGGTGGATGAAGCACAGTTTGAAGATCTGGGTGATGCCATTAATGATGTTCAACCTTACATTTTAGATGGACAGAGCCAGGTAACAAATGCCAACACAGGCGATCAATTACCCATAGGAGGATTTTTTGCTACTGCTAACCTTCCTAATGGGGTAGATCAAAGAGTGGAAGTGGCAATTGGGTATTATGATTTTACTTCTTCCAATACTTCTGTTGCTACTGTTAATGCTCAAGGTCTGGTTACTGTAATTGATTCTGGCCAGGCTGTGATCACCGCTACATTAGGCACATTGGATGCCATCGGTTCATTGACTATACAATCGGAAGGAGCACCATTGTTACCTCCGGTTTCAGCTCCTACACCTACAGCAAGCCAGGATAGTGTTATTTCAATGTTCAGTAATACCTACAATAATGTATTGGTAGACACCTGGAATCCATTCTGGGAATTTTCAACGACACAAAATAGATTGTTACAAATCAATGGATCGGATGATGTATGGCGTTACAGTATGCTCAACTTTGTAGGTATCCTGACAGAAGCTGAAAAGATTGATGCAACTGAGATGACGCATTTCCACATCGATATTTGGACACCAGACCCAACAGATGGTGGGCAGACATTTAAGATATTGCTTGTTGATACCGGTGCTGATGGGAATGTGGGTGGTGATGACGACTCTTCACATGAGATAACCATTACAGCCCCAACTTTACAAACGGAAAATTGGGTTAGTATAGATGTACCTTTGGCTGCCTTTACCGGATTGAGAAATAGAAATAGTATTGCACAATTGGTTTTATCTGGTGAATTGCCAAATCTTTTCATTGATAATGTTTATTACTACATCGGTGGGGAAGAAGAAACTCCCGAGCCAATGATTGCCGCACCTACTCCTCCTAATAGAGAGGCAGAAGATGTCATTTCACTATTCAGTGATGCTTATAATGACATATCGGTAGATACCTGGCGTACGGATTGGTCGGAAGCATCATTTGAAGATGTTTTGATCGATGGTAATCCAACTAAAAAATATTCAGCTTTGAATTTTGTTGGGATTACAACAGAAAATACGCCAGTCGATGCTTCTGCTATGACACACTTACACATGGATGTATGGTCTGGTGACTTTACACAGTTTAGTATAAAACTGGTAGACTTTGGTGCAAATGGAGTTTTTGATGGCGGTGGTGATGATGTAGAGCATCAAATAGATTTTCCGGCTCCTCCTCAAGGAGAATGGATCAGTTATGATATACCATTGAGTGATTTTACCAATCTCACTACTCGCGGAAGCTTAGCTCAGTACATCTTGGTAGGACTTCCTTCAGGAGTAAATACCGTTTTCGTAGATAATTTCTACTTCTACTCAGATGACGATGGTGGAAACACAGGTGGTGGAGGTGAAACAGAACCTACGGTTGCAGCACCAGCACCTACTCAGAATGCAGAAGATGTGATTTCCTTGTTTAGTAATGCTTATTCAGACGTAACAGTAGATACCTGGCGTACGGACTGGTCAAATGCAACTTTCGAGGATGTACAGATAGCAGGAGATGATGTCAAAAAATACTCAGCATTAGATGTGGTAGGAATCACAACAGAAGCCAACCAAGTAGACGCAAGTGGTATGACCCACTTCCATATGGATGTATGGTCGAGTGACTTTACCCAGTTTAGCATTAAGCTGGTAGACTTTGGTGCCGATGGTGTTTTTGATGGTGGAGCCGGCGATGATGTAGAACATCAAATAGATTTCCCGGGCCTTGCAACAGGCGAATGGGTAAGATTAGACATCCCATTGAGTGATTTTACGGGCTTAACGACGAGTTCAAATATTGCACAATATATATTAGTAGGTCAGCCTAGTGGAGCTACTACCGTATTTGTTGATAATATGTTCTTCTACAATGCAGATGGTGGGGGAAGCACTGGTGGTGGCACAGAGCCTACTGTTGCGGCACCAGCACCTACTCAGAATGCAGAAGATGTCATTTCCTTGTTTAGTAATGCTTATTCAGATGTAACAGTAGATACCTGGCGTACGGACTGGTCGAATGCAACCTTTGAGGATGTACAGGTAGCAGGAGATGACGTCAAAAAATACTCAGCATTAGATGTAGTAGGAATCACAACAGAAGCCAATCAGGTAGACGCGAGTGGTATGACCCACTTCCATATGGACGTATGGTCGAGTGATTTTACCCAGTTTAGCATTAAGCTGGTAGACTTTGGTGCCGATGGTGTTTTTGATGGTGGAGCCGGCGATGATGTAGAACATCAAATAGATTTCCCGGGCCTTGCAACAGGCGAATGGGTAAGATTAGACATCCCATTGAGTGATTTTACAGGCTTGACAACGAGGTCAAATATAGCGCAATACATCTTAGTAGGTATGCCCACTGCTGCCACTACCGTATTTGTCGATAATATGTTCTTCTACAATGCAGATGGCGGCGGAAGTACTGGTGGTGAAGGCGGACCTCAGATCACAGCGCCTACTCCAACTAGAGATTCTGAGAATGTGATCTCTTTATTTAGTGATGCATATGATGATGTAACGGTAGACACTTGGAGAACCGATTGGTCGAATGCAACGTTTGAAGATGTGTTAGTGGATGGCAATGCAGTTAAGAAGTATTCAGCATTAGATGTAGTAGGAATCACAACAGAAGCCAACCAAGTAGATGCGAGTGGTATGACACACCTGCATGTGGATGTATGGTCGAGTGATTTTACTCAGTTTAGCATCAAACTGGTAGACTTTGGAGCAGATGGTGTTTTTGATGGTGGAGCCGGCGATGATGTAGAGCATCAAATAGATTTTCCGGGCCTTGCAACAGGTGAATGGGTAAGATTAGAAATCCCATTGAGTGACTTTACAGGCTTAACGACAAGAAGTAATCTTGCTCAGTACATTTTAGTAGGACAACCTACTTCAAGCACAACTATTTTTGTGGACAATATTTATTTCTATAAATAATATCATTTTTTCTCACCATGGAGTACATAGTGTACGCTATATGCTCCATGGTAAAAAAGACAATCATGAAAAAGCACTTTAATTTATTCATAAAGACTTCTTTATTTTTTGCTGTACTATTTGCTTTCTCTTCTTGTGTACAGGAAAATTCAGCTCCTGAAAGGTCCTGGACATTGGTTTGGGAAGATAATTTTGATGGTCCTGCAGGTACTCCTATAGATGAAACCTATTGGAATTTTGATCAGGGTACCGATTGGGGGAATGCACAATTAGAATACACAACAGATCGTACCGATAACATCAGAATGGATGGAAACGGTAACCTTGAGATTGTTGCCAGAGCTGAAGGCTTTGCAGGTTCTGCATATACATCAGGTAGAATAACTACTTTGGGTAAGGTAGATCAAACGTATGGTCGCTTCGAAGCTCGTCTTAAAACACCTTTCGGTCCTGGTTTGTGGCCTGCATTTTGGTTGTTGGGCTCCAATTGTGATGTAGAAGAGTGGCCTTTATGTGGCGAAATAGATGTCATGGAGTTGCGTGGACAAGAACCCAGTATCATTCATGGTTCGGTGCACGGCCCGGGTTATTCTGCAGGAGATGCTATTACCAATTCTTTTACTTTAGTTAATGATCGTTTTGACAATGATTTTCATGTCTTCGCAGTAGAATGGGGAGAAGATTATGTCGACTACTATGTAGATGATAACTTGTATTTCAGAGTAGAACCAGATGATTTAGAGGGAAATGAATGGGTATATGACCACGATTTTCACATTATCCTAAATGTGGCTGTTGGTGGAAATTATGTTGGTTTCCCTGCACCGGGGACAACCTTCCCACAGAAGATGGTAGTAGATTATGTGAGGGTATTCAGGGAATCTGTGCAATAAATTGTCATAGGTCATTGGCCATAGGTTGTGAGGTTATATTGTCGTGCTGTCTTTGAAAATAGTTAGAGGACAGCATGACATTATAGCAACACGCCAGTATTTTTAAAAAACAGGATGATATTATAAAACTTGGTTTTTTAAAATTGAATTCAATAAATGGAAACAACTATAGCGGCAAAAAACATTGCGATTGAGGTCGTTCAATTTGGAAACGAGGACTTTTTCAAGATTTCAAATTACGATGCCATGCGACCCTTTTTTATGAGCATTGTGAGTAGTTCTGACCATTGGATGTTCATATCCAGCAACGGAGGTTTGACTGCAGGTCGAAGAAATGCAGAATTTTCATTATTCCCATATTATACGGATGATAAGATCACAGAATCTGCTGAAGTCACCGGTAGCAAATCCATCTTTTTGGTTCGCCAAGTTAGTGGTGGACAAGCATTGTGGGAGCCTTTTTCAGACCGATTTGATGGCAAGTATCAAATCACCAGAAATTTGTACAAAAACAAGTATGGAAATAAGTTGCTCTTTGAAGAAATCAACCATGATCTGGAAGTAAGCTTCAGGTACCAATGGAATTCCGGAGACACCTTTGGATTTATTAAAACTTCTACGCTAATCAACAACAGCAATAGTGAAGTTGAAATAAGCGCATTGGATGGCATTCAGAATATTCTTCCATATGGTGTGGAGAGTTATACTCAAAACAATTCCAGTAACCTGGTTGATGCCTACAAAAGAAGTGAGCTGGATAGGGATACTGGCTTGGGCATCTATGCATTAAGTGCCATTATAGTTGATAAAGCAGAACCTAGTGAGGCCTTAAAGGCAAATGTAGCTTGGTCTGCAGGTCTTGATCATCCTAATTATTTACTATCGTCACTGCAATTAAAAGACTTTAGACAAAAGAAACAGATTAAAGGGGAGACGGATGTGAAAGCGGAAAAAGGAGCTTATTTTATACATGCTGATTTATTACTAGCTCCAAGAGAAGAAAAAGAATGGATGATAGTAGCAGATGTAAATAAAAACCATGCTTCTGTTGCCAGAATTCGCCAAACCATTAAAACGACAGAAGATCTACCTACCCTGCTAAAAGAAGATATTAAGAGATGTACGAAAGATCTGGTCAATTTAAATGCTGCTTCAGATGCACTACAAGTTTCTAGCGATCATTTAAGAGATTCGAGACACTTCTCGAACACCCTGTTTAACATCATGCGTGGTGGTATCTTCGATGACAACTACAAAATAGAGAAGAAAGACTTCAGTACTTATTTGGCCAATGCCAATAAAGAAGTTTTCCAAAACGCTACTTCAGTTTTAAATGACCTACCGGAAGAGTTTTCCCTTTCACATTTAAAGCAGCTTGCTTATCAAAATGATGATACGCACTTCTGTCGTTTGTGTTTGGAGTATATGCCGCTTAAGTTCAGTAGAAGACATGGCGATCCTAGTAGACCCTGGAATAAGTTTTCTATCAACACCCGAAGCTTAGTCGATGGATCAAAAATCCTGGATTACGAAGGAAACTGGAGAGATATCTTTCAAAATTGGGAAGCATTGGTGTATTCCTATCCTGATTTTATAGAAAGTATGATCCACAAGTTTTTGAATGCAACTACTTTCGATGGTTACAATCCTTATCGTGTTACCAAAGGAGGCTTTGATTGGGAAACCATAGAGCCGGATGACCCTTGGTCGTACATCGGTTATTGGGGTGATCACCAGATTATCTATCTATTGAAGCTTTTGGAGTTTCAGGAAGAAGTAGCACCGGGTACACTGGAAAAGTTATTCGACAAAGACCTCTTTGTTTATGCCAATGTACCGTACATCATTAAGAGTTACGAAGACACGCTTAAGAATCCAAAAGATACAATCGACTTCAACGAACATTCAGATGCTAAAATTCGTGAGGAAAGAGATCGTTTGGGAGCAGATGGTGCTTTGTTGAAAAATCAACAAGGAAATATTTGTCAGGTCAACTTCATCGAAAAAATATTGGCCACCGTTTTAGCCAAGCTTTCCAACTTTATTCCGGAAGGTGGTATTTGGATGAATACGCAACGTCCTGAGTGGAATGATGCCAATAATGCCTTGGTAGGTAATGGTGTATCCATGGTGACTTTGTATTACCTGAGAAGGTTTTTGAATTTCTTTGACGAAGTTTTTGAAAAGGCAGACACAAAAGAAGTGCAAGTTTCTTCTGAGTTATATGACTTTTATCAAAAATTACTTCAGGCTTTCAAAAAACACAATGATCTATTGTCTGGACCTATTAATGATACGGATAGAAAGTCAGTACTTGACGATTTAGGTTCGGCTGGCAGTGACTATAGAATGCACATTTACCAGAATGATTTTTCAGGTAATAAACGAACGCTTGCGTTAGATCAGCTTAAGAATTTTGTCAACTTAGCACAGAAACACCTTGAACATTCAATAACAGCTAATAAGAGAACCGACAACCTATACCATGCTTATAACCTGATGACGGTAAGCAGTGATACTGAAGTCTCTATTTCCTATTTAAGTGAAATGTTAGAAGGCCAGGTGGCAGTCTTAAGTGCTGGCTATTTGTCTTCTATGGAAGTAATTGAGGTATTGGATGGAATGAAGCAAAGCCAATTATTCAGGGAAGATCAATACAGTTACTTGCTGTATCCTAATAAGAACCTTGCTGGATTTCTTGAGAGAAATAATATTCCTGCAGCATCAGTGGCTAAGTCAAGCTTGCTGACTCAACTTGTTGAAGCAGACAATCATCAAGTTATTGAAAAAGACCTTTATGGCGACTATCATTTCAATGGCAATTTCAAAAATGCCAATGATGTGAAAGCTGCTTTGGATGAATTAGGAACTACATCGTATGCGGATGCTGTAAGTGCTGATGAAAAGTTAGTCCTTCAAATATTTGAAGAAGTCTTCAACCACAAAGCATTTACCGGACGTTCGGGTACTTTCTATGGATATGAAGGCTTAGGATCGATTTATTGGCATATGGTTTCAAAACTAAGATTGGCTGTTCAGGAATGCTGTCTGAAAGCAGTTGCAGAAAATGCATCTGCTGAGATAGTAGGAAGGTTACTTGAGCACTATTATGAAATAGATGCAGGTATAGGTGTACACAAGTCACCGCAATTGTACGGAGCATTTCCTACTGACCCCTATTCGCATACACCAGCAGGAAAAGGAGCACAGCAACCGGGCATGACAGGACAAGTAAAAGAAGATATTTTGAGCCGTTTCGGAGAACTGGGGGTCTTTGTTAAGGATGGTAAACTACAGTTTGATCCTTGCTTATTGAGAAAAAGTGAGTTTTTGGCAGAGCCGGTTACCTTTGAATATGTGGACATTCACTCTAATAGTAAAAAGATAGACTTAGAAGCGGGCTCGCTTGCATTCACTTATTGCCAGATTCCTGTCATGTATCACATTGAAGATGAAGCCAAAGTAATAGTAGTTAGAGCAGATGGTTCGGCTGTAATTCATGAAGGTAAAAGCCTTGATGAGGCTACAAGTAGGCAAGTTTTTGAACGCACAGGAACACTATCTCAGATAGATGTTTGGGTAGAAAAGTCCTTATTACAATAGTGGAAGTGTTATCTCCGCTTGTAAATTCAGTGAGGCTTTCCATTTGGTTGCCATTGGCAGAAGTTTCATATACTTCCGCTTCTAATGGATCTTCGACTGTTGTACATGCTGCACACATGGTTAAGGCGGTTAAGGTGTAGATAAGTTTCTTATACATTATTAATGAGTTTTGTTCCTAAGGGCAACACATAGCTCGTTCCTCGCTATTTGTCGCCCTTGGGATTTTTGTTTGTTTTTGTTTGATCAAAAAGCTCGGCTTTTTGATCAAACAAAAACAAACAATATTTTCCTGACTGACAAATTCATAAAATGAGCCAGCACAAGGAAGAAGTTAGTCAATAGCTTCTGATAGTTTCTTCACAGGCGGTAGCATTACTTCATTTAATAAAGATTCTTTGTCTCCGTCGTATGTCTTAGTAATAGGATTTCTGTTTCTTCCTAAGCCTTCAAAAACGCCTTTATCAACCATATCCCAAATTGCATACTTTGCTTTTCCATCGACAGTGAATAAGCCAAAATAATTTTCTGAGCCCCCAGGATTGCCAGCATCTTTCCAGGTTTCATCAAAAGCTTCGAAGTAAAAACAAGAGATCTTATTTTCATTGGTCCAATCTCTCAAAGCCTGATGGTAAATGGCTTCTTTGTATTCATCGGTAGCTTTTGAGCCTTCTGGTCCATAATGTCCATTGGAAGAACTTGCCCAGCCCGTTTCTCCAATATGAATCGGTTTTTCAATACCCAACATTTTCATGTAAGCAGCTACGCTGTCGTATTGTGCTATCGCATAATTCAATGAACGCTGCATAGCCATATCGATCTTTTCAATATCAGTCAAGTCTTCTTCTGATTCTCTCACTCCCCAAAAAACAGGGTTATAGTGCGTATCATGCATAGGATAGGTATGGATGGACACATAATCCACTGCTTCGAAGAGCTTGCTTAAGTCTTCGACATGGTATTCATTGCCACCACCACCCCAGGAAGCAAAGTTGTCAGAGCTGGTAATCCAAAGATCAGCAGACAATTCACCTTTTGCTTTTAGTTCCTGCAATTGATTGACATATTTCAGAATGACCCAGGGTTGAACCCAGTAGGACCATGCCCATTTCACCATAGCTTCATTTCCAACAGCAATGATTTTTACGATATCAGGATATTGGTTGGCTAATTCTACAGCACGAGCAATCTCCGTTGCATTACGCTCTGCATCTTCTCCATCGTGATCAGGATGATCTGTCCATGCATTTTTACAATCAATCCATGCTCCAAGCATTACATACATTTCAAAGTTTGGATCTTCCTCCTTCAATTCATGAATGGCTTCCAAAACAGTTGTTGCATGTCTAAGATGTACATTATAAGTACGCAGGATTCTGATATTCATGGCATAGAGGATTTTCATATCCTCTTTTATTTGCTCAACCGTAGGTTGTATATCGCGAGAATTCTCACGGTATCCGCCGTATGATATCGCCAGATAATCCGAATTTCCTAATATATCCTTAGCTGTCATTTCTATTTTTTCTTGTGTTTGTTCGTCATCATTAGTATCAGACACTTGCTGATTGCAGGCCAAAGTTAAGGCCAGCATCAGAAAAATAGCGAAGAGTTTTGATGTTTGTTTCATATTACCTTTTTTCACCACGGAATTGCGCGGAGTTTCACGGAGTGATACTTAACTATTTTAATAAGGACTTTTCTACCCAAACATC
>JBCBCD010000049.1:14696-15431 GCA_038530915.1 Bacteroidota bacterium | reverse complement strand
TGCTTCAAATGTTTTCTGGCAATTAGATCATTTTCTGCAAATAAAATTCTTAAATGAGCAAAAATAAACATATTAAATATGGACACGCTTCCCTTGTAAATTTGTTGATCATTTGTATAATATTGGTAGGATGTACAAATGATAGTCAAAACAGGGAGAACAAAAATGTAACTAGTACATCAGATGATAGACCTAATATAATAGTCATCCTAGCAGATGACTTAGGCTATTCTGATTTAGGTTGTTATGGTGGAGAAATTTCTACACCAAATCTGGATCAACTCGCTCAAAATGGATTGAGGTTTACTTCTTTTTACAATACCGCACGTTGTTGCCCGACCAGGGCCTCTTTATTAACAGGATTATATCCGCACCAAGCAGGTATTGGTCGCATGACAATGGATGCAGGCCTGGAAGGATATCAAGGGACTTTAGATGATAATACAGCAACTATTGCAGAATTGTTAAAAACAAAAGGTTACCAGACAGGCATGGTAGGTAAATGGCATGTCTCTATAACGGAAAAACGAAATCCAAAGGTTAAACCAGCTCAAGACAAGGAACAACTTTCGTGGCTGGCCCATCAAGCTGATTTTGGTCCCTTCTCTGATATTAGTACCTATCCCACTGCACGAGGCTTTGATAAATATTATGGAAATATATGGGGTGTAGTCGATTACTTTGATCCGTTTAGTCTTGTATACGGTACAGAAACGGTAGAATAAGTTCCTGATG
>JBCBCD010000049.1:0-14686 GCA_038530915.1 Bacteroidota bacterium | reverse complement strand
GATTTTTATTACACGGAAGCCATTGGTGACTCTGCTGTAACTTTTGTTGAGCAATTCCACCAATCGAAGACACCTTTTTTTCTATACCTGGCACATTGTGCACCGCATTGGCCCCTACAAGCCCCCGAAGCTACCATTAAAAAATATGAAGATCGATACAAGGCTGGCTGGCAAGCATTACGAAAAGAACGCTATACTCGTATGGTAGACCTAGGCTTATTGGATAGTACTGCTACCCCATTAACTCCTTTTATGTTTCCTAAACTGGATTGGCAAACCCATAAGGATACCGTTTGGGATGCTCGAGCAATGGCCGTTCATGCTGCTATGGTAGAAGAAATGGATAAAAGCATTGGTAAACTCTTGGATAAACTCAAAGCTACCGGAGAACTAGACAATACCCTCATCCTCTTTTTCTCGGATAACGGGGCAAGTTCTGAGCGCCCTTCTAAATATGGCCCTGGTTTTGATCGAGCAGGGAGTACTCGTACAGGGGAAACTGTTCATTTCCCAGTAGACAAAAGTACCAACCATCTACCAGGACCTCAAACTGTTCACGCAGGTATTGGTCCCCAATGGGCTCATGCTATTAATACACCATTTCGACTTTGGAAGGCTAGAGTTTTTGAAGGTGGGATTAATTCCCCGTGTATTGTCCACTGGCCTAAAGGGCTATCTGCCAAAGGAGAAATTAGATCGCAAGCCGCTCACATTATTGACCTGATGCCTACATTTTTAGAACTGGCTAAGGTATCCTATCCAGATGAACTCGATGGAAAAAAGCTGACCCCTATTGAAGGCAACAGCATCTTACCCATTCTAAAGAATACTTCCATGGAGGATTCTCAAAAATCATTTTTCTGGGAGCATATGGGTGCAGCTGCCCTTCGACAAGGGGATTGGAAATTGGTCCGTGAGAGAAAAAATTCTGACTGGGAATTATACAACATCAAAAAAGATCGAACAGAGCAAAATAATCTAGCAGAACAATACCCAAACAAATTAACCGAATTAGCTGAGAAGTGGGAACAACTAGCCTATCAATACAAGGCGTTTCCCGCCCCCAACTAACTAATACTTTGAATGCAAAAGCATGGCTACAGACTTAGCCACAACTGTACTAAACTTAATAAACAAGCAAAAAAAAGATCAATGACAAAGACCATTGTTACTTTATCCCTATTGTTACTTTTAATTCAATTTGGAAAAGCACAAGAGGAGAATATTTTAAAATATTCGATGGAAACAAAATGGGCGTCAGAAGTTTCAAAAGACCAACCCTGGAATGTCTATCCTCGTCCACAAATGAAAAGGAATAGTTGGACCAATTTGAACGGTCAATGGGACTATGCAATTGTTCCTAGATCTTCTGACAAACCTAAAAAGTACGATGGAAAAATACTAGTCCCTTTTGCGGTTGAATCTGCCTTAAGTGGAGTCAAAAAAACGGTAGGAGAAAACAATCAACTCTGGTATCGAAGAAGCTTCCAAGTGAACCAACCTACTAATGAAGATCGCATCCTATTGCATTTTGGAGCAGTAGATTGGGAGGCAACCGTCTACATTAATGGAAACTATGTAGGAAAGCACAAAGGTGGATATACTGCTTTTTCTTTTGACATAACACCTTACCTAAAGAAAAAAGGAGAACAAGAGGTGATAGTAAGTGTCTGGGATCCAACCGACAGTGGAAGTCAAGCAAGAGGAAAACAAACGAATCAACCCAGAGGTATTTGGTATACTCCGGTCACTGGTATTTGGCAAACGGTTTGGTTGGAACAAGTCTCCAACCAACACATAAGCACCATAAAGCTTACACCTGATATCGATAAATCTCTTTTGAATATAGCACTTGATATAGCGCCTGGAAGTAAGTCGATGACAGCAAAGCTGATTGCTAAAGAAAATGGTAAAGCCATAGCGACGACAAGTATAGCATTAAGTAGTGGCAGCTTCCAGGCAGCTACAGAATTAAGCATCCAAAATCCCAGATTATGGTCACCCAATGATCCCTTCCTATATGATCTGTCCGTTCAATTGTTGGTAGATAACAAAGTGGTAGATGAAGTCCAAAGTTATTTTGGGATGCGCAAAATTGAAATTGGGAAAGATCTTAATGGATTCACCACTCTATTGTTGAATCATCAACCTCTATTTCAATTTGGGTTACTTGATCAAGGTTGGTGGCCTGATGGATTGTATACGGCTCCTACGGAAGAAGCCATGATGTACGATGTAAAAATGACCAAGGAATGGGGCTTTAATATGCTTCGTAAACATGTCAAAGTAGAACCCGCTACCTATTATTACAACTGTGACAAAATGGGAATACTCATTTGGCAAGATATGCCCAATGGTAATCCTAGAGGAAAAATTCGAGTAGCTCATGATGCTAAAGAAGATGCTGATCGCCCATTGGCTTCGGCTATACAGTTTGAAGCAGAATGGAAAGAAATCATGGATCAGTTTCATTCTTTCCCGTCGATTATCGTTTGGGTGCCTCTCAACGAGGGGTGGGGACAGTATGATACAGAAAGACTTGCTAGATGGACAAAGAGCCATGACCCTTCTCGATTGGTTGATGCTCCAAGTGGTTGGGCTGATCGAGGAGTGGGAGATATTATCGATGTGCATTTATATCCGGGACCAGGAATGGAAGCACCAGAAGCAAAGCGTGTCTCTGTTTTAGGAGAATTCGGTGGATTAGGGATGCCTGTAAAAGGCCATATGTGGTGGGACAAAAGGAACTGGGGCTACCTTACCTATTATGAACAAGACAAACTTGATGCTCGATTTCAACAGTTAATCAAGGATCTGATTGGATTAAAAAGTCAGGGACTCGCAGGTGCCATTTATACACAAACTACAGATGTAGAAGGAGAAGTTAATGGTATGATGACCTATGATCGAGAGATTGTGAAATTTGATCCTCAAAAAACCAGAAAATGGTTTGCTCCTTTATACCAAACTGCCTGGAAATCTCTTACCATTCTTTCAGATGCTGAACATGAACCATCTTATTGGTTGGCGACTACAAATGATCAAGACAATACCGATTGGTTGACCAGCAATTTTGAAGATAAAGATTGGAAAAAACAATCCGCTCCATTCAGTTCATTCAACAATCCATTCCTACCCAAAAATCATGGCTCTTTTTGGGATGAATCCAAAACACTTTACCTCCGCAAAGAGGTGTACTTACCAGAGATTCCTGAAAGGATGTACCTGAAGTACTATTTACACAAGGCTAGTGTTGAAGTGTATGTCAATGGTAAAAAATTGACCGACTTGAAACATGAAGGGGGACGTAAGCGACATTATGCGACACATTATACAGCTGACTTAGGAGGCCTCCTTAAAAAGGGCAAAAATGTAATTGCAGTTAAAGCAAAACACCAAGATAAAGCCAGTGCATTTGATTTAGGAGTTTTTGCTGGAAGTGCCCTATCAAATAAAACAGGAGGTTCTAACGGCAATAACCTCAAATCAACCTCCGGCAAATAATCCAGAAACGATAATAGATCATTTAAATGACTAATTGAAATACACTCATTAATCAAAATACTTTACTTATGAAAGAGAAAATATATAAACCCAAGAGGTTAGGTAATGTGCTTACTTGCCTGCTATTACTTCTTAGCTTTAGTGTAATGGGACAATCCCTCACTATTACAGGGGTAGTGACAGATGAAAGTGGATCAAGTTTACCTGGAGCTACGGTACTCGTAAAAGGGTCAAACAATGGTACAGTAACTGATTTTGAAGGGAAATATTCGATTCCTAATGTTCCATCAGACGCCATTTTGGAAATTAGTTATGTAGGATTTTTAACACTTGAAGAATCAGTTAATAATCGAAGTACTATTAATATTTCTTTGAAGGAAGATACCAAGAGTCTTGATGAGGTCGTGGTCATCGGTTATGCAACCGTAAAAAAGAGTGACCTTACCGGAGCGGTTACAAAGGTCAAAGCTGATGAGTTGAATCCAGGAGCAAACGCCTCAGTGGCACAAGCTCTACAAGGTCGGGTAGCCGGAGTCCAAATTTCACAAAAAAGCAATGAACCTGGCGGAGGCTTAAGTATAAACATAAGAGGTGCCGGTTCTATTCAGGCAGGTACTGATCCATTGTATGTCGTAGATGGAATTATTGTAAATAACGGTAGTGTCGCCGCTACTGGTGGCTCAGGCTTTACAGGTAATCAAAATCCTCGGAATCCATTAAATTCTCTAAACCCTGCCGATATCGAATCAATCGAAGTATTGAAAGATGCATCTGCTACAGCCATCTATGGGTCAAGGGGGTCCAATGGTGTAGTTATTATTACCACAAAAAAGGGAAAAGCAGGTAAACTTAGAGTAGCCTATAATGCCTACTATGGAGTTCAACAAGTAGCAGAAGAACTTGATGTGCTAACTCCAACAGAGTATACAGAGTCTCTCAATGCTATCATTGAACTAGGTGGAGGAAATCCCACTCAAGTGATTGAGGAGATAGAAAATGGGGGAACAAACTGGCAAAGTCTTATCTATGAAGACGCTCCCATTCAAGATCATAACCTATCATTTTCCGGTGGTAGTCAAAATCTAACCTATTTTGCTTCTTTGAATCATTTTAGTCAAGATGGATTAGTAATTGGCTCTGGTCTTAAGCGTTACAATTCTCGGATCAATCTTGCTTATAGTGAAGATAAAAAGGTACGTGCCGGAATAAATATAAATACTTCCTTTATTGAGGACGATTTTGCATCGACCGGTACCGGAATCAATGAAAATGGTGGAGTTATTTATACAGCCATCAATTATGATCCGGTAATTACTCCCTTTGATGACGAAGGCAACTTCAAACGATCTGACTTCTTTACAGGTGATAATCCATTGGCTATCTTAGAAGGAGAAGATGCCAGAGGGGAAACCTTCCGCTTTTTTGGAAATACCTACTTGGAGTATTTTATCATTCCAGGACTTTCAGCCAAAGTTCAAGTCGGTGGGGATATTCAGGATGTTAGAAGAGAGATTTTCATCCAACCCTTTACATTGTCAGGTGCCGGAACAGGTGGTATTGCCACCATCCAAACCGGACGTAGAGATTACTATTCTTTAGAAGGTACCCTAAACTTCAATAAAGAATTTGGTGTAAGTAGGGTTAATGCCGTATTGGGAACAACCTATGAATATTTCCAGTCTAAAAGTTTCTCAGGAAATGCTCGTGGTTTTGCCCTTCCTGATCTTGGGGTAAACGCTATTGGGTCAGGTGATCCATTATTGAATAACTTGGCAAGTGGCCGTTCTGAAGCTAGTTTTGTTTCTTATTTAGCTCGAGTGAATTATTCTTTACACGATAAATATCTATTCACTGCCTCTATAAGAGCTGATGGTTCTTCTCGTTTCGGAGAAAATAATCAGTTTGGATATTTCCCTTCAGCTGCAGTTGCTTGGAAACTACATAAAGAACCCTTTATGGAAGGAAACAGTTGGATTACAGAACTAAAACCACGTGTAAGTATTGGTAGTACCGGTAATGCAAACATTGGTAATTCTTTGGCCTTTCAGACTTTTGGTGCAGGTAGTCAATTATTATTTGGAGGAAGTTTCTTCAGTACTATTTTCCCAACCAGAATTGCAAATCCTGATTTAACCTGGGAAAGAGCCGTTCAATTTGATGTAGGTATAGATTTTGCCCTATTTGATGCCAAATTGACCGGATCGATTGATTATTTCAATAAGGAAACAACTGATTTATTAGTAAACATTCCACAGCCATTGAATACAGGCTTTGGTGGACAAGTTCAAAATTTAGGTGGTGTTCGAAATCAAGGTGTAGAACTTACCCTCAACTGTGATATCATTCGATCACAAGCTGTCAATTGGTCCATCACTGGTAATATTGCAACCTTAGATAACGAAGTCTTAGATATTGGTGAAAGGGGAGATATCATCAGAGGAGGCATCGCTCAAATACCTGATTTCTCTATTATTACTCCAGGACATCCACTAGATTCCTACTTTGGCTTTATCGTTGATGGGGTTTGGCAAGAAGGAGACGACTTTAGTGAAACCAACGCCAATGTAGTAGCCGGAGATATCAAATACAGAGATCTCAACAATGACGGTACAATTAATGCACAGGATAGAACCATCATTGGTAGTCCAATACCAGAATTGACATGGGGGCTTTCTACCAATGTTTCGTACATGAATTTCTCTTTAGATATTGTCATGCAAGGAGTACAAGGAGTAGATCGATTGAATGCCAATCTAGCCAATTCTTTATTCCCAAATAATTTCCGACAAAATAGAATTGCAGAACCCATCCTGAATAGATGGACCCCTGAAAATCCATCCAATGAATACCCTTCTTTTGTTAATCCGTTGGCTCAGGGAGGAGTCAACTCTTTAGTAAGTACGTTGACTGTAGAAGATGCTTCTTACATACGATTGCAATCGGTTAGGTTGGGTTATACATTCCCAAGAAGTGCCATTCCATGGCTGAGCAATCTTTCGTTGTATGTCACAGCTCAAAACCTATTCACTATATCCGATTATTTAGGTACTGATCCAGCTGCTAATGCCAGTGGAAGCAATACGACTGCTATTGACTTCAATGCCTACCCGGTACCACGTACTTATTTATTTGGATTGAACGTAGAATTTTAAAACCTAAAAAAATGAAAATGAAAAATAGAATTATCAAATCAATTTTGGGGCTATTGATTTTAGCAATCGCAATGATGTCTTGTGAAAGTAATTTAGATTTAGCGCCAGTCGATGAGTTTGCACCGGAAAATGCTTTACAATCTCAAGCCGGATTAGAAGCTTTATTATTCTCAGCATACAATGAATACAGCATGGGGCCAACCGTACGGGATGAAATATTGATTAATGAAGTGACTACAGACATTGGTTTGGTTCGTATTGGTGCAGTAGAAAGAGAAATGAGGCCTTTCATTAATTTCAATTGGGATGCTGCATCTAACCAGTTCCAAGGACTGTTTTGGGCACCTCGATATAGAGCGATTCGAAACGCCAATACGCTATTGGATAATATTGAAGATTCTGATGTCGATGAGAGTTTTAAGAGACAAGTTACCGCAGAAGCTAGGTATATCAGAGCTTTTGAATATGCTTACATGTACAAATATTTTGGAGTAGTGCCACTAAGAACCACCACAGATTTGAGTGTGCAACCCAAAGAGCTTGGTTTACCTACTGAGGATGAGTTCTTAACCTTTGTAGAAACCGAGTTGCGTGAAGTAGTTGTGGATTTAGTTCATCCCTCTGAGCAAAATCAAGTTGGTAGAGCTACTAAAGGACATGCCTATGCTGCATTGACCAAGTTTTTGATGAATACCAAACAATGGAGTAAAGTAGTAGAAATTACCCAAGAACTTATGAACTTGAACCATTACGAGCTTTTCCCTAACTACAGAGCCACCTTCTTTATTGAAAATGAACCGCAAAATAATGCTGCCAATAGAGAGATCATCGTTACCTGGTCGCTTACCAATGAACCTGGATTTCAGAATAACTACCAAAACGGAGCCTTCCCTCCTGGTTTTAGACGTTCTGATAACATTCCTGAATTCGAGTGGGTACCGGGTATGGCCAATTGGGCGACTCAATTTAGTATAAAAGACGCTTTTGTTGATTCTTTTGATCCTCAGGATGATAGAAAAGCGACCATTATTCAAGAATACTTTAATGCAGGTGGAAATCTGGTGGACCTACGAACATTGACGGATAATAACCGCAGCATCAAATATTTTGACAATGCGCAAATGGGCAATGCCTGTGGAGCAGATGTGCCTTACATTCGCTATGCAGACATTTTGCTTTGCCGTGCAGAAGCTTTGAATGAATTAAACGGACCTACTCAAGAAGCAGTTGATCTAATAAACCTTGTACGTACAAGAGCTAATGTAGCTACTTATACATTGGCAGATGTTGGATCCACTGATGTCTTCAGAGACCTAATACTTGATGAAAGAGGATGGGAGTTTTTCTCGGAAGGAAAGCGTCGGGAAGATCTCATTCGACATGGCAAATTCCTGGAAATGGCTCAGCAAAGAGGGGTAGCCACACAAGCTGTACAGGTTTATTTTCCATACCCTCAGGCTGAACTAGATGCTAATCCCGCTTTTCAACAAAGAGATGGTTATTAGTGGATATATATGATTGGTGAATTACTGATTTTTAAATACATGTCTCATCTCTCTGATTCGAATCAGTGGAGATGAGGTTTTTATCCAATAGATTCCAATAAAAAAATGAGACCTTCTCTTACCTATTGTTGTTTTCTCACAATCATCTTCTGTTGTTTGTGCTGCTTTGGTTCCATTCAATCACAGGAGTTTGGTGTTAACTTTAATGAAAGTCTACATGTCGCAAATAATTTGAAGGATTTAAAAAGAACAGAAACGACTTGGACCAAAGGTTTTTTTGATTTTTTTCAGTTTTACGATCAACCGGATCGATTACTGACCGATCCCGGATTAAAAGACTTTTTAAGCTTACAGGACCATGGTTTTAAAGTCATTCTCAACCTTAAGTTCAATTTTAAAAAAAGAGACTTTCCAGCTATTCCCAGCGAAGAAGCCACTAAATATCAAGACTTTTTAATTGCCGTTTTAGATCAGGTATGGGGAAAGGTCGATATTCTTGTAGTTGGTAACGAACCCTTTATTGAATCTAAACCGACAGATTGGAATACTAAGTTGTTGCCCTTTTATCAATTGATGGCAGAAACTGTTCAAGCTTATCGTGTGGGTAAGGAGCAAAAACCCATCTATATGGGGGCTTTCAACAAGTTATATGACCCAAGTTTTATTGCTCAAGGAACCGATGATCTGTTGAGCTACATAAAAAATACGCCTTGGATAGCTGGCGCCGATATTCATCCCCATCATAAAACAATGGAAGAAATGCGCCTCATGTATGAATATGTAAATGATCGGATCAGAAAGGATCAAAAAATAATAATGACCGAGTTTTCTATAGTTTGGTGGTGGAAAGATCATTTCAAAAACTCTATTCCTACAGATTTTGCCAAGACCTACAACTATGACCCACAAATGAAAAACTGGGAATACCTCAATCATACTTTGGAGAAAGGTATCCGTCGATCAGAATGGGTGGACTTTTTGAGTAGTAGCACTTGGTTTGAAAACCGAAAACGATATTTAAAAGAATCATTCGACCTAGTGACGAGTTATCCCAATTTCCACGTTGGAACCTATAGTTACAAAATTGGTCAAACCTCTTTTACAGCAAACGGCAATCCTTGGATATTCAACTCTTTATATCAAATAAAAGCCATTCAACCTTCTGTGGAGGGTACTGCTTTTAATTATGCTTTAATTGATGATTTTTGGCTAATTGCCAGAGACTTGAAAGAAGTAACCATCTTCTCCGTAGCAACAAATCGTAAATTATCTTTTGATGATAAAGGATCTATTACAACCACTAAAAAAAGGAGATCAAGTGATAGCTCTTCCAAATGGTACGTTTATAAAGTAGGTGAAAATCAATTCAAGCTACGTTGTTCGGCCAATGGCTATTATTTAGCGCAAAATAGATCAGAAAAACTGCGCCTGACCCCCAACATACAGGATGCTTCTACTTTCCAATTTATTGAGCGCTCTCAGGGCGATTCTATTGGATATATTAAAACCATTGATACAAATTTAAACATTCGAATCATGGAAGTCGATACCAAACGAAAAGAGCAAGTACAGTTAAGTAAAGAAGAGGATGCCTTTGCTCAATGGAAAATTAAAAAACTTGAATGAGTTACCTTTCTTGGCCAAGAGGATCAAAATAGCAATCATCAATTGTTTCTATAATAAGCGTTTAAAAAAATGACAAAGTCGTTTAGCAAATTCTTCCTTTTTCTAGTGCTGGTTATGTTGCTACAAGGTTGTTTAAATAAGTCAAATGAAAAACAACCCAATATACTATTCGTATTCATCGATGATATGGGATATGGAGATTTAGGCTGTTATGGCAATAAAGAGGTCTCTACGCCTCACATTGATCAATTGGCGGCTGAAGGCATCCGTTTTTCTCAGTTTTATGTCAATTCACCCATTTGTTCCCCTTCAAGAACAGCTGTTTTGACCGGGAATTATCCTTCAAAGTGGGGCATTACATCTTTTGTTCACAGCAGAGCAGCTAATGCTAAAAGGGGGATGAAAGATTTTCTTGCTCTGGATGCCCCTTCAGTAGCCAGAAATTTTCAGAATGCAGGTTACTACACCGCGCATATTGGAAAATGGCATATGGGAGGAGGCAGAGACATTGGTGAAGCTCCTTTAATAAAAGAATATGGCTTTGATGAATCAATTACCCAATTTGAGGGACTTGGTGAAAGATACCTGGCCACTTTTGAAACGCTGCCAAATTTAAAAGACAGCACTCGATTTTTGGAAAAAATGTCTGCTGATTTAGGAAAGGGCCCTATTCATTGGGCAAAAAGGGAGCTTTTTACAGAAATCTTTGTAGATCATACCATATCAGCAATCAAAAAGGCACAAGAATTAAATCAACCATTCTACATCAACCTTTGGCCCGATGATATCCACACGCCATTAGAACCTCCGGAGGAACTTCGAGGAGATTTGTCTACGAAGGCTCGATTCTTGGGTGTGGTTCAGGAGATGGACCAACAAATGGGGCGGTTATTTGAGTTTATAAGAAATCAACCCTCCTTACGAGAAAATACACTCATCATTTTCACCAGCGATAATGGACCAGACAAAAATGTCAATAAAGCAGGTCATCTCCGAGGATATAAAACCAATCTATATGAAGGTGGAATTCGCGAACCATTTATAGCATGGTGGTCGGGGAGAATAGCCGCTGAAAAAATAGGATCGATAGACACGGAAGGTATTATGGCCGGTTTCGATCTTCCCGTCACTTTCATGGCAGCAGCGGGGATTAGTTATGACTCTAGCTTATATGATGGAAAGGATATGCTCAATACTATTCTTGGAAAACAAACGAATAATACAGAAAGGCCACTTTTCTGGATACGTCCTCCTGATCGGCCTGGATATGATGGAGAAAACGATCCCGATTTAGCCATAAGAAACAATAACTACAAACTATTAATGGATGTTGATGGCTCAAATAAGCAATTGTACAACCTAATCAATGACGAAAGTGAGTCGAAAAATTTGGCTATAGATTCTTCATCTGCTGGCATAGTAGATAAACTCAGTAAAGAGCTATTGACTTGGTATCAGAATTATCCTCATTCAATAGACATGCAATTGTATGAAAACGATTTAGTGAGTAAGCAGAAATAAAGCAAAAGCTTTTCTCAATAATATTCATCTAATAACACTTTTTAAGAATGAAAAAGATAGCAACAACTCTAATAATATTCTTTTACACATTTTTCTCTATTCATTTATCTGCACAGGAAAGAACTGCCAAAGTTGACTGGGCTCCAATAGCACCGGTCAATACAAGGGCCGAAATTGAAGCAGGCCTTGTATCTCATGACCGAGCACTCTTCCTAAAAGATCATTGGATCCGTGATCCATATATCATTCTTGGTCCAGATGACTATTATTATTTAACAGGCACTACACCTAATGAAAATGATCCGAAAGAAAAGACCGATCCATACAACAAAGGCCTTTTCAAAGGAACCATTGTCGGGTCGAAGGTTCGTGTTTGGAAAAGTAAGGATTTGATCGATTGGCAATACCTAGGCACACCCTTTGCTATAGAAGACTCTTATCGCTTTCAAAAAGGACTACAAGCATCGATGAAAGACAATGGCACCGGAGCTAAAGAGGTACTTTGGGCCCCTGAACTTCATTGGATCAAGGACAAATGGGCACTGGTACATTGCCCCAAAGGTAGAAGTAGTCTAGCTTTTACAGAAGGTATAGAAGTGAAAGGTCCTTGGAATCATCCGATGGGCGAAGCTTTCGATAAGAAACACGATCCCTCTTTATTTAAAGATGATGACGGTACATGGTATGCGTTATGGGCAAATACTTACATAGCGAGGATCAAAAGTGACTTCAGTGGACTGGATTCTGAACCATACTACATCGTTCCATCCAGCAAAAGACCTGATCCTAAAAAAGAAGGTGCTACAATCAACAGAATAGGTCATGAGGGTGCTACGATGCGTAAGATTGGAGGAAAATATGTGTCCTTCGGTACCGCATGGTCCACTGATATGGGACGCAAAGGATCCTATAACCTCTACTACTGTGTGGCAGATGAAATAATGGGAGAATATGGCCCCAGAAAATTTGTAGGTCGCTTTTTGGGACATGGTACGCCCTTTCAAACAAGAGATGGTAAATGGTGGTGTACTGCTTTTTTTAACGGAGATGTACCTCCTGTTTCCCGAGAAGGCATTGAGGATACCGATCTTTCAGAAACCGCACAAACCATCAATCAAAGAGGAACCACTATTGTTCCGCTAGAAGTGAAGGTTTTAGAAAATGGAGAAATTTTTATAAGAGCCAAAGATCCAGCATATAGGAATCCCGGACCCGATGAGGCCCAAAAGTTTGTTAAAGAAAACTAAACGCTTAAAATGAAAGTTTGCATTAATCATATATTAATAAGGAAAGACGTCGGCTTCATGATCAGTCTTTTGGTCATTGGTATGCTTGTCACTGCTTGCAACTCAAATAATAATCAAAAGACGCCACCAAACATCATTATTTTACTGGCTGATGATCTCGGTTATGCCGATGTAGGATTTCATGGCAGTGATATCAAAACTCCAAATATTGATCGAATTGCAAAGGAAGGAGTTCGTCTTGAAAGTTTCTACACCGCTCCGGTTTGTTCTCCCACCAGAGCAGGCTTAATGACAGGTAGATATCCGCTTCGGTTTGGCATGATGCGGGCAGTGATTCCGCCTTACCGAGATTTTGGCTTGGATCCTAAAGAAGATATTCTTCCGGAGATGTTACGAAGAGCTGGTTACAATCATAGGGCCTGTATTGGAAAATGGCATCTTGGACACCAACGTAAACAATGGCTTCCGAATAATCAAGGGTTTTCCCATTTTTATGGATGCTACAACGGGGCAGTTGATTATTTCACTCATGAAAGAGAGGGGGAGGTCGATTGGCATAGAAATGAACAAACTGTATTTGAAGAAGGATATACAACCGATTTGATTGCTACAGAAGCCTCACGATTCATTGAGTCAGTCCCCCAAAACGAACCTTATTTTTTGTATGTTCCTTTTAATGCCCCTCATAGTCCATTTCAGGCCAAAGAAGAGGATTTAAAAAAATATCAACATCGTCCGAAAGGAAAGAAGCGAACCTACGCTGCCATGGTAGATGCAATGGATCAAGGTATTGGAAACATCCTTAAAACAATAGAGGAACGCGGGGATTTGAATAATACATTTATCCTCTTCTTTAGTGATAATGGTGGGGTGAAAAATGTAGGAAACAATGCTCCTATGAAAGGAAATAAATTCACTGTTTTTGAAGGCGGCATTCGGGTAGCTGCTGCTGCTATTTGGAAGTCAGGTGGTGTCAGCGGCGGAAAAGTAATCAACGACCATATGGGATATATTGATGTTTTTCCAACACTAATGGATTTGGCGGGCATACAAGAAGCACCGATAAAAGCATTGGATGGCATCAGTATTTTGGAATCCCTTAAGGGGTTTTCACAAAAAGAAGAAAGAGAATGGTTTTCCTATATTGATCAATCAAATGAACGGATAGAACGTTTGGCTTTTCATAAGGGTAATAAAAAGCTAATTATCAGTAGACCAGCAATAGACAATCAGAATTTAGAAAAGAGCGATCAAGCTGTTTTATACAATATATTAAATTCACATATCGAAAAAATAGATTCTGCTGATTTTTCTTCAGCCCTCAAGGCCTCACTGGAAAAAAAGATTGACTCTTTGCTATTTTACAAAGCCAGCAATCAAGTAGCAAGATATCCCATTGGAAAAGAAAATTTCATAGCACCTGAAAATTGGATCATTAAGGACGAATGATTGTTTTTGACGCCATAGCAGGATACCATTAGGAATTGAGGCTACTAACAGAATTATCACATTTTCACTATCTTTTTGGGAAAAAAGATACCGAATGAACAAGAAAAAATTCCTAACGCTCTTTGCTTTATTTTTTTCATTAGTTGCTTTTGCACAGGAAGCAAAAGATAACAATGACAATACATCTAGTCTTGCCAATCAATTTACACCTGTTAAGTATAGAAACATCGGCCCATTTCGTGGCGGTAGATCTGTTTGCGCCTCAGGCGTTATTGGAGACCCACTCACCTATTATATGGGCACTACCGGTGGTGGTGTTTGGAAAACTGAAGATGCCGGTCAACATTGGCACAATATTTCCGATGGCTTCTTTAATACAGGGTCGGTGGGTGCAGTAGCAGTCTCCACCAGCAATCCAAATATTGTTTTTGTGGGTATGGGAGAACACGCTCCCAGAGGGGTTATGACTTCTCATGGAGATGGTGTTTACAAATCAACCGATGCTGGAAAGACGTGGAAACACATAGGGCTGAAGGAAAGCCAACACATTTCGCGTATTGTTATACATCCTAATAATCCAGATGTCGTTTTTGTAGCAGCTCAAGGTCAATTATATGGAAGAAATGAGGAGAGAGGACTTTATTCCAACTTTCTCCGCCATCAGTTGATTTAAAAATTCCTC
>JBCBCD010000048.1:14899-15472 GCA_038530915.1 Bacteroidota bacterium | reverse complement strand
AGGGGACATTCACTTTACAGTCAGAAAAAATCACCCATGCCGGACTTTATACCTTAAAAATTAAGGATAATTATTCAAATATAGCCTTATTCGAGGGAGATAATATCAATTTGGATATTGATTTATCCGAGCCCTCTAACTCTTTCTTTGCAACTGGTATTGGAGCAGGAAAATTGAATGTGATGAAGTTGCCTCAGCTTGCCTATCCCACTTATGAAGGAGGACCTTCTCTTGAACATTTATTACAGCATCTGACAGATACCATTACAGCTCAGAAAAATTTGCTTGATGCTATATATTCCAGAGACCTTAGTCATCCTTTGATATTAAGTGCCTCTAATAAATCCTACTTACAACGCATCATTAAGGAAACACCCTTATCTGATGCAGAATATGAATTTCTTAGAACTTACATTTGGGCACATAGCACCTTTGTTACAGGTATGTTGTCGAAGGTGGAAATTCATCAAGGACTTGATTCCTTTAAGATTGATCCTAATCATAAATTGTTTGCTGGATTTAATAAGGAAACTTACCAAGCAATATAACAAATTAATTACCCTCATCTAGGTA
>JBCBCD010000048.1:0-14889 GCA_038530915.1 Bacteroidota bacterium | reverse complement strand
GGAAGGCCCTAGACAATATTCTACCTAGTGAATATTTGAGACAAATGTATGACCAAGAAGAAGTAATGACTTTTCACGATTGGTGGACTGTTTTGAAGGAGCCCGGTGGGATTACTTGGACAGATACATTCCTCAAGGAAAACTTCAGAGATGAGATTCGAAATATATATTTTGCTGAACTATTTGCCTTTATGCTTACGCTGGGTATGCATACCGAAGACAAGTTTGATCACCTTAAGCAAACGTGCACAGAAGAGCATATCCTGAATCGAATCATTCACTACCATGATTTAGTAGAATACGGAATGGAGGATGGAACTTATCCCTTATTCAGTGAAGACCTGGTTTTAAACGAACCCAAGTTTAATGAATTACTAGATCAACATAAAGGCAAACCACTCTATATTATCTTTTGGAATGCTCAGTATGCTGGCTCACACTTAATCGGAAATCTACCAGAGGTTAAGGCTTTTGAGAAAAAAAACAAAGAAAAGTTGCAAGTGATCAATATTAGCATTGATATGGAAAAACACAAAGGTTTGTGGGCGGCCAGAATTATCGACAATGCATGGAATTCTGCTCATTATTTTATGCCGATAGAAGGCAATGAATCTACTCTGAATAAATTGAGCTCGAAAACCATTGCGTCTTTTTGCAATGGGGCTGCGACTTATACCTTTATTGATGAAAATGGAAATATCATTGATAGTAATGCGAAATCGCCTATGGAATTGGTTTCAGAAGATATTGAAGAGTATTTGAAATAGTTAAAAAAGGATTCGACAGAAGTACACCGCACTTCTGTCGAATCCTTTTTAACTATTTCATGGCAGGGACTATAAATTCATTCATAATTTCATCTGTATAATTGTGGGCATTTCTATTGCCATAGTTGGTGGTTGTAATAACTGCCACTACATTTAACTCAGGGATAGCCAGTACTTTTTGACCTCCATTTCCAGACATATAATAAGCGGGATATTTTTTATCCTTTCCAAAGCTTTTTAGCCAGAAAAAATAGCCATAATTAGTTTCATCATCATAACTCGCTTTTGGGGTAGTTGCCTTTTTCAACCAAGAGGCTTCGATGATTTCCTGACCATTCCATTTACCTCCATTCAAGCACATTTGGATCAATTTTAGGAAATCTCTGCTTTTGTATTCACTTCCTCCGGCTGTATTTAAAATGCCTTCAGGATTGTAATGCAGTTTATAGTCTTCAATACCTAGTGGTTGAAACAAGTTTTGCTTTGCAAACTGATCCAAGTCCATCCCTACTGCAGTTTGTACCACTTCAGCCATACAAGCAGCCCCAGCAGAACAGTACGCAAAAGCTCTTCCATAGGGTTGGTCTTCTGGTTTGGGTTCAAAAGGATAAGATCTGATGGGAAGATCCAGGAAAAAACGGGTCCAGTCTTCTATGATGTACATCTTTTCTTCATGACCTCTTGAAAACATATTGAAATCGTTACATTCCAAACAGGAGCTCATGGTTAATAAATCCTCTAGGATGATGTTCTCTTTTCGCTTATCAGGATTTTGTACCGGTTTTCTATGTTCCAGATACTTAAAAAGTTTGTCCTTTTCGGAGCCTATATAATTCTTCTTGATGGCTATGCCGGTTAACAAAGTTGCCATTGTTTTGGTCACAGAGCGAGTATTTTGTTTCGTATCTTCATTAGCTCCATTGTAGTAGTTTTCAAAAATCAGTTTTCCATTCTTAGCAATCAATACACTTTTAATTCGTTCATACTTTCCTTTTTTAATGGTCTCATCCATTTCTTTTAGGATAGGACTAGATGACTTATTATTTTTTGAAAAATCCAATTGGGCAAAAACGACTTGTTGCATCATCAATAAGCAAATGATGCTTGCAATAATCTTATACATTAGATAACGATTTTGAATTGATAATTTCATCATGCCCGCAATGTAGTAGTATCGCGGAAAATAGAATAGAATGAAATTAACATCTGAAGTTGGTGTAGGGGGAAAGGTGTAGTGTGTAGAGGGTGTCTGTACACTGCATCCTTCCTCTTACACTAAAGCACTTGCTTTCTAAAGGAACGTGGTGTTTGATTCAAATAAGATTTAAAAGTACGTGTAAAGTGACTTTGATCAGAGAAGCCACACATATTGGCTATGTCTGTCAAGGAATGCTTGCCTTTCAAAATATAACCAATGGATTGTTTTATCTTTTGTTGTCGCAGGTAATCACCTAAAGAACCGCCAAAGTATTTTGGGAAGGCTCTTGATATATGTACTGGGTGCACACCTACTTTTTGAGAAAGCCTGGCTAAATTCAAATCTTCCGTTTCCTCATGCAGGACTTCTCTCAATGACTCTACCCATGTAGGTTCTTGTTTACCTGAAAACTCGGCCGTCTGTGTATTTTCACATAATTGAAGGATCAGCAATTCTACAGCTAAATCTGAATAGGAATCTTTACATTTAAACTCATAGTAAAGTTGGCCAATGATTTGATGCAATTTGGGATGCTCGATTACTCGACTACCTTCCCAAAGGTCAATATTTAATTTTCTCTGCTCAAACCATTGTCTTGGAAATTCAACATGGAAGCCACGTGCTTTAGCTGTTTCTTTGGTATTGTAATGAGCTTCTTGCCAGTTGTGAAAAATTAAGCTTCCGGAAGGCAATTGCTTTTTATTTTTTTTGTTGATGTCTAACAGATTCCCATCTATCACATACATGAAATAAGGATTTTCATGATAGTGCCAATCGGTTCTTTTATCAATGTAGTCGTATTCTGATAGTACCGCAGCTGTGAGGTCAACTTCAGATCTCTTTTCACCGTAGTATTCTCCTTTTTTGGATATTTTCATGCTTACACTTTGCTTGCATTGAATTAATTTAGAAAACAACTTATTGACAAAACAAAACTGTTGAGGTTGCTTTTTTGACCAATCTACCCGTAGAGAGAACGGGTTTTTACCTAAAAAAGATAAGGAGGGTTACAAAAAAGAAGTAGCACGATAAACGCACTACTTCAAATTTACTCAAATCGTTTATAATTCAAACTTAAGAATATAGCCGAATTTATGGGCTTACGCCCTGTCTATAGTTGTTTGTCTATGGTCTAGCTTTTAGAAAATTAAAAGAAGACTAAAGACCAGAGACCAAAGACAATTAAATAATCGTAGAAATCTTCTCCATTAACTTTTCATCCTCAATATTTAAGGAATCATCCTGACTAATCAAATGAGAAATCATATCTCCAATCTGTGAACAATGTAGAGTGATAGGTGCATTCAATTCTGGTGTGCCTATTCCTTTTTCAAGTATATGTTTTACAGTATTTCTTATCACTTTGGCTTCTTTATGCAAGTCAAATGAATCCAACATTAGCGATGCCGAAAGGATGGTAGCCATTGGATTGGCAATGTCATCACCGGCAGCTTGTGGAAAAGAACCGTGTATAGGTTCAAACAATGATGTTCTTAAACCGATGGATGAAGATGGCAATAAGCCCATAGACCCAGTCAAAACACTGGCTTCATCAGAAAGAATATCACCAAACATATTGGAGGTTAAAATCACATCAAATTGCTTTGGATATTGGATAATTTGCATAGCTGCATTATCCACAAACATGACGTCCAGCTCAATATCAGGATAAGACTTTGCCAAGTCTGTAACTCTTTCTCGCCAAAAACGAGAAGTTTCCAATACATTGGCTTTATCTACTAATGTTACTTTTTTGCGTCGATTTCCGGCGGCCTTGAATGCCTGATGGGCGATGCGATCAATTTCATCATTGTAATAAATACATTCATCGAAAGCTGATATTTCCGTTCTGCCTTTTTTTCCAAAATAAATGCCACTGGTCAACTCACGATAAATGACCATATCAACACCTTCAACTATTTCCGCTTTCAAAGGAGAAAGGTGCAATAAGCTTTTATAAGTAGTAACCGGTCTAATATTGGCATATAAGCCCAAAGCCTTTCTTAGGCGTAATAAACCTTGCTCAGGTCTTATCTTTGAATTGGGGTTGTTATCGTATTTCGGATCTCCGATGGCACCAAATAAGATGGCATCTGCATGGATACAGGCATCTAAAGTGACATCGGGTAGGGGATTGTTGTGCTTATCAATTGCTATGGCTCCTACATCTGCATATTGATAATCAAATTGATGGCCATATCTCTCAGATATGGCTTCTAAAACTTTAATGGCCTGTTCTATTACTTCAGGACCAACACCATCACCTGGTAAAACTGCTATTTTCTTCTTCATTTAGGATTTGAGTATTATTATTTGGTTGAACGCTTTATACTTTTAAGCTTTCTTTTTCAAAGTTTTCAATTTCTGTTTGTATGCTCAACAAATAATCAATGTCGTCATAACCATTGATTAAGCAAGTTTTCTTGTAGGGATGAATATCAAAAGCAACACTCAACCCACTATCTATAACTTTTAAAGTTTGAGCTTCCAAGTTGACTTCAAAGTTTGTGTTTGGGTCTTGTTCTATGGCTTTGAACAACTGATCCAACACCTCATCCTCAACTTGTATAGGAAGCAGACCATTGTTTAGTGCATTGCCTTTAAAGATATCCGCAAAGAAACTCGATATAACTACTTTAAATCCATAGTCATACAAGGCCCATGCTGCGTGTTCTCTACTTGATCCACTGCCAAAGTTTCTACCTGCTATAATTATAGATCCACTATAGATCGGATTGTTTAGGACAAAATCTTCATTTGGTTGATCACCAGATACATATCTCCAATCGCGAAAAAGATTTTCACCAAAACCATCACGGGTTACAGCTTTTAAAAATCTAGCCGGTATTATCTGATCGGTGTCCACATTTTCCATGGGAAGTGGAACAGCCGTTGATGTTATTGTTGTGAACTTATCCATGTAATGTAAGTCTTTCTTCAAAATAAATTAATGGTGTAGAGGGCCCTCTACACCCTACACTAATTGTTTTCTCACATCCACAATTTTTCCTGCGATTGCCGTAGCAGCAGCCATCAATGGGCTTGTCAGTATGGTTCTTGCACCCGGTCCTTGACGACCTTCGTAGTTCCTGTTGGAAGTAGATACGCAATATTTGCCTTTAGGAATTTTGTCTTCATTCATTCCCAAGCATGCAGAACAACCGGCCTGACGGAATTCAAAACCAGCTTCTGTAAAGATTTTATCCAAGCCTTCCTTTTTGGCTTGTGTTTCTACCTGCTTAGAACCTGGAACCACCATTACCTGTATGTTATCCGCTTTAGTCTTTCCTTTCACGTAGTCAGCTACCATACGCAAGTCTTCTATTCTTGAGTTGGTACAACTGCCTATGAAAACATAGTCGATGGCTTTACCGAGTAGCTGTTCACCTCTGTTGAGTCCCATATAGTCGAGTGCTTTATCCATAGATTTTGCACTACCACCAACTGCCATTTCAGGTATAGCATCTGTTACGCTCATACCCATTCCTGGGTTGGTACCATAGGTCAACATTGGAGTAATGTCTTCAGCTTTGAAGGTGTATTCCTGATCAAACTCAGCATCTTCATCTGTGTATAAGGTCTTCCAATAAGTTAGGGCCTTATCCCATTTTTCTCCTTTCGGTGAAAAATCTCTTCCTTGTACATACTCAAAAGTCGTTTCATCCGGAGCGATCAAACCACCACGTGCCCCCATTTCTATACTCATATTACAAATGGTCATACGAGCTTCCATCGAAAGAGAACGGATAGCAGAGCCAGCATACTCAACAAAATAGCCAGTACCACCTCCAGTACCCAGTTGAGAAATGATATAAAGAATGATATCTTTTGAGAGAACGCCATTTTGTAAAGTTCCCTCTACATTGATGCGCATTCTCTTAGGTTTATTTAATAACAGACACTGGGTGGCCATTACCTGTTCTACCTGACTGGTACCTATGCCAAAAGCAACACATCCAAATGCTCCATGTGTCGAAGTATGACTATCGCCACATACAATGGTCATGCCCGGCTGGGTAATACCTAATTGTGGGCCAATAACGTGTACTATACCCTGATTTTCGTGGCCAAGTCCATACAACTCTATACCGAACTTTTCACAGTTTTCGGTCAATTTCTCTACCTGATAACGAGACAATTGCTCTTTAATTGGCAAATGTTGGTTGATGGTTGGTACATTGTGATCAGCTGTTGCTATGGTTTGTTGAGGCCTGAATACGCCAATACCCCTTTTTTCCAAACCAGAAAAAGCCTGAGGGCTAGTAACTTCGTGAATGAAGTGTCTGTCAATATAAAGAACATCTATTCCACCTTCAACCTGAGATACAGCATGTGCCTCCCAGATCTTATCAAATAGTGTTTTTGCCATATTCTTTTGTAATGTTTATACTGTAGCTGGTATTCCTTGTTTTATAATGATTTTATTCAAATCTTCGTCTTCTACTTCTTTCTTTTTATCAGCAACCAATAAAAAGTCCTGATATACTCTATCCAATTGATCTTTTGTAAGGTTGAAGCCGATGTTTTTAGCTCTGTAAGCCACTGCAGCTCTACCTGAACGAGCTGTCAAAACAATTTTAGAGTGATCCACACCAACATCCAATGGATTGATGATTTCGTAGGTTTCTCTCTTCTTGATAACCCCATCCTGGTGAATACCTGAAGAGTGAGCAAAAGCATTTGCACCAACGATGGCTTTGTTTGGTTGAACCATCATTCCCATTTTATCAGAAACCAATTGGCTGGTTTGATAGATTTTTGTCGTATCAATTCCAGTAACACAGTTAATAAAAGGGTGCTGTTTCATGATCATTACCACTTCTTCCAAAGAAGTATTACCGGCTCTTTCACCGATGCCATTAATGGTACATTCAATTTGACGTGCGCCATTTTGAACACCCGAGATTGAATTAGCTATTGCTAATCCTAAATCATTGTGGCAATGCGTAGAAAGGACAGCTTTTTCTATGCCTTTTACATTGTCACGTAAGTAGGCAATTTTTTCACCATATTCTTGCGGTAAACAATAACCTGTTGTGTCAGGAATATTTAATACGGTAGCACCTGCCTTAATTACTTCTTCACAAACTCTTGCCAGATATTCATTCTCTGTTCTACCTGCATCTTCAGCATAAAATTCTACATCTTCAACAAAAGATTTAGCCAATTTTACTGCTGCAACCGCTCTTTCAATGATTTTTTCTTGTGTAGAACGAAGTTTATATTTAATATGCATTTCAGAGGTTCCTATTCCAGTATGTATTCTGGGACGAACCGCATATTTAAGTGCTTGAGCGGCAACTTCGATGTCTTTTTCTACGGCTCTTGATAACCCGCACACGGTGGCATTTTTCACAGCTTTTGCAATAGCTTCAACTGAACGAAAATCACCAGGGCTGGAAATTGGAAAACCAGCTTCGATTATATCTACACCTAAACTTTCGAGCTGGTAAGCAATTTCAACTTTTTGTTCGGTATTTAGCTTGCACCCCGGAACTTGTTCACCATCTCTCAAAGTCGTATCAAAAATAAATATTCTATTATCTGCCATTCAGCCAAATTTTAAATAAATATGTAAGTTTACTTCCTTCAAATATATTTTGAAGCGTAAGTCACAAGAAATCAAATTCAAACATTAATACAACCGTCAAAGAAAGGTTCGTTACGCAAGTGTTTGATTATTAAAATGTTATTGAATTTCAAATTACAATGCCAAAGCAGAAAACTGACGATCTTATACAACTGATTCGCTCGCTAAGTAGAGCCGAAAAAAGACACTTTAGACTTTTTGTGAGAAGAAATCAGGCTTCTGATGATATTTTGTTCTTACAATTATTCGACTTTCTTGATAAGTACAAGGAGTATGACGAAAATATGATTCTTAAAAAACTCCCTGGAATAAAGAAAAGACAACTATCCAACCTGAAAGCACATTTGTACAAACAATTGCTGATTAGTTTGCGCCTCTTAAGTACCAATCACATCAATGACATACAAATTCGCGAACTCATTGATTTTTCCAAAGTACTTTATGATAAAGGACTCTACAGACAGAGTTTGGATGTTTTGGAGAAAGCCAAACAACGTTCAAAGGTAGGAGAGTATCTGGCACTCAATATGGAGATTCTTGATTTTGAAAAACACATCGAAAGTCAATACATCACCAGAAGTATAGCTGGACGTGCCGAACAATTGACTGAAGAAACAGAGGTAGTGAGCAAGGCTTTAAATAGCTTCAATTCATTTTCAAATCTATCTTTACAACTCTATAGCCTTTATCTTAAGGTGGGATATGCTCGCAGCGAAAGGGATTTCTATTACGTAAAAGAATTCTTCTTTTCCAAATTGCCTAACATCGCTTATCAGGAATTGGGCTTTTTAGGTAAATTGTACTATTGCCAGTCTTTTATATGGTATTATTACATCACTCAGGAATTCACTATGTGTTACCGTTATGCACAAAAGTGGATTGATCTGTATGATAAACAACCGGAATACATCCAAATTCATCCTGCTCTTTATCTGAAGGGCTTGCACAACTTACTCAATGCTTTATTCAATGTATGGCATTATCCTAAGTTTAAGCAAGTCTTGGAGCAATTACATGATTTTCCCAATCAATATGATATAAGTAAAAATATCAATATCCAAGGTCTCTACCACTTATATCACTACATACACACGATCAAATTACATTTCATACAAGGCTCGTATGATGAGGGATTAAAGTTGGTCCCACAATTGGAAGAAATCATAGAAGAGGATGTTTACAATTGGGACAATCATAGAATAATGGTGTTTTATTATCGCATTGCCTGTTTGTATTTTGGCAGTGGTGACAATGACAAGGCCATTGATTACCTCAATAAAATCATCAATCAGAAAAACCCTGATTATAGAGAAGACATACAGTGTTTTGCTCGTATCCTTAGCCTGATTGCCCATTTTGAATTGGGCAATATGCAATTGGTGGAGTACCAGGTGAAATCTGTTTACCGCTTTTTGGGTAAAATGAAAGACCTGCATGAAGTACAAAAAGAAATCGTACGTTTTTTAAGAAAAACGCCACGTATGCAAACCTCTGAGCTCAAGCAAGAATTTTTTGAACTAAAAGGAAAGCTGGAAAAATGGCAAGACGAACCATTTGAACGTCGACCATTCCTTTACCTGGATATCATCTCTTGGTTGGAGAGTAAGATTGAAGGCTGTACAGTAAAGGATATTACCAGGAAGAAACATTTGGAAAAGCAGAAGATACTTAATTAATTTGATAGACTTGCCCGACCTAGCCGGGCAAGTCTATTTTCCTTTCGCTGTTACTTTTTTTGGATTTTGTCTTATTAGAATGAAAGAACACCTTCTAAAATGACTAAATCCACTTTTTTCCTATCAATAGCTATTTCTATTCTCATTAGTGCTATTTCTGTATCTGCCCAAGATGCTAAAGTAAACTTTGGAGGCATACAGAAAAATGAATTACAGCTCAAAGGCTATGTTTATGACCTGCCAAAATTTAAGTATCCCTGGAAGATGCCAGATGCCTTTCCGGAAGATTCTTTAGTTTCTATTATTTATACCAATACAATCAATATACCAACCACCATTTTTAAAAAAGGGATTCCGGGTGTGATCAATAAATCAACCTGGTTTGGAATCCGATATGAAGGTAATTTTGAAGTGGCCAATAATGCTTTTTATCACTTCCAAATAAAATCTGATGATGGCTCCAAATTATACATCGACGATCAATTGCTTATTGACAATGATGGTAGCCACAAACCGAGAGCCAGAAGGGACAGCATTTATTTAGAAAAAGGGATGCATGAAATCAAAGTACGATACTATCAGGGATTCCCTCACCTACTTTGCTTACAATTGTGGATAGCTCCTGGCAGTGGTGCACCCTTTGAATTTTTCAATTCTGAGAAAGTATATGAGGCTGAAAAGGCTATACAATTAGAAACAACAGTCTTATCAGATACTTTGCTCTTTGAATACAATAGCTATGTTCTGACAGAAAAAGCTTATCCCAGCTTGCTGTCCTGGATGCAATCATCTATTCCTGAATCTTTTCAATACCTGAAAATAGTGGGCCATACCGATGATAAAGGAGAGTTGGAATACAATCAATCTTTATCCTTAAAAAGAGCGGAAGCTGTAAAGGCTTTCTTCGTCGAACAAGGCATAGTAACAGAAAAAATCAAATGCATTGGTAAAGGAGAAACTCAACCCTTGGTTCCCAACGATAAAGAATTCAATAGAGCTAGGAATCGTCGGGTGGAGATTACCATTGTTAAATAGATATTGATTCGAGCATTCACTTCACCAAAGGCTAAAGTACAAGTATCTAACCTCCTAAACCTCTAACCTCCTAAACTTTATATAGCTAAAGCACCGTTTTTTACTCTGTAAAGGATCAATACCAAAATCAGAATACCTGCCAAAAGTAAGGCTGCTATGCCAACCTCCATACTCATGTTAAGATTGCTAACAAAAATAGCTGTCAATCCCCATACGCCAACCAATAAATACGTAGCATTGGCTTTGCGGTTGATGTACATCCATGCCACAATCGCTGTAGCTACGGCCAATATTAAGATGGACCAGATTTCAGGACTGAGAAAACCAGTTCCTCTAAATCCTAGATCTACCATTAAAAAGGAGGTGAAATTGATAGGAGTAGCTATGGTAATCCACCCAAAATAGAGCGCAAGCGGAACTTTTACCTGCCATTTTTCGGACTGGTCTCTGGGAAATTCACCAAGTCCAAGTATAATGCTGAGTTGAATCAGAGTATACAACAGAATGGCCATGAAAATCATAGTAAGCCAAACCTTGTTTATGAGTACACCTGAAAACCATAGGGTATTGGCTATACCATTGATGATGATGTAAATTCTGGCTTTTTGCCACTGAGTATCATTCAAACGACTTTTGTTCAACTGATAAGCTCCTAAAGCTATGAAGCCAATGTATATAAAAAACCAAATGGCAAAAGCATAGCCCGCGGGTACGATGTAAAAAGTAATAGGTTCATCCAATTCACTGGTCACATTAAATCCAAAAAAAGCAATCATCAGGTTGGATGCTACAAACATCAGGATGGTACTTGCAAGGGCAAGCATTTGAAGAGTTCTTTGCATGATCTTATGGTTGTAATTTGGTTAGAGCTGCCCTGAAGGAGTTTTCTTTTTCACTGGTTCTACTACCTTCTTTGCGGTACCGAATATAGCCATCTTTGTCAACTATAAAAAGATAACAATTGCTAAAGTCGTCCATCTTTAAGACTTTAAATGTGGGTACAAGCCGATTGGACTTTTTACTTCGATTGCATTGATAAGATATTAGTAGGTAAAGCTTATATTTTTTGTATTTTTCCAATACTTAAGAATAACGGTTGTTGTACTTTATGGTATTATTGGAAACGATCAAATATGAGTTACTACCTTCAAGAAGAGCCTGGACAAACTGAAAAACATTTAAAAGAAAGTCTTCAGTTTGAGACTTTATTATCTCAAATTTCTACTGAGTTCATTACGCTAAAATTGTGGCAAATAGATAAAGGAATTCAGAAAGCGATAGGACAATTAGGCGTTTTTATGAAGGTCGATCGTGTATACATTACATTATATTCCGATGATAAAACTACTGTAAGTGAGACCCATACCTGGACAGCTCATGGAATAAGTCAAACAGGACCCAACTACCAAAATATTGAAACGAAAAACTTTCAATGGACAATGTCTCAAATGCAAAAGAACAGAGTCCTTTTAGTGGAAGATATAGAAGATCTGCCAGAACAAGGAAAAAAGGAAATTGCACATTTATTGAAGGCGGATAATACAAAATCAACTATTTGTGTGCCTATTACCTTTGAGGGTGAAACTTTAGGATTAATAGGGTTTGATGAATGTCATTCGATTAGAGAATGGCCCCACGAGATCATAAATCGCTTAAGATTGGTGGGCGAGATTTTTGCAAATGCTTTAAACCGCAAAAAAAGTGAAGAAGCTTTGCAAAAAGCCTATCAGGAAATCGCCATCCTAAAAGACCGGTTACAAGCTGAAAACATATATTTAAAAGAAGAGATAAAAGCCAATCACAATCATGACAAGATCATTGGAAGTAAAAAAGGATTGAAAGAAGCCATGTTTCAAGTTGAACAAGTCGCTCCAACTGACAGTACTGTTTTAATCCTCGGTGAAACGGGTACGGGGAAAGAACTAATTGCGCATGCAATTCATGATTTGAGCAATAGAAAGAATGGCCCTTTAATTAAATTGAATTGTGCGGCATTGCCTTCTACACTCATTGAAAGTGAATTATTTGGCCATGAAAAAGGAGCATTTACAGGCGCTCAATCAAAACGTATCGGACGCTTTGAATTGGCAAATAAAGGAACTCTTTTTCTAGATGAAATAGGTGAATTGCCCTTAGACCTTCAAGTAAAATTGTTGAGGGTTTTGCAAGAAGGTGAACTAGAACGTATAGGAAGCCCGAATACGATTAAGATTGACGTTAGAATAATAGCTGCCACCAATAGAAATTTGGCGGAAGCCATCAATAAAAAACAGTTTCGATCAGATTTATATTATCGAATCTTTGTTTTTCCTATTCAAGTTCCTCCGCTGAGAAAGCGCAAAGAAGATATCCCTGATTTAGTGCAATTTTTCTTACAAAAGACTGCTAAGAAAGTAGGTAAGCCTATACCAACAGTCAATAGCCATGCTATTCAGAAACTTCAAGCTTACAGTTGGCCTGGTAATGTGCGTGAATTAGAAAATGTCATAGAACGTGCGCTTATATTAAACACTGGGGATTCTTTGCAAATTGGTAATGGCTATATTGAATTTTTTCAATCTGGTTTGTCTGTTGGTGTACAAGAGGATCAATCACTTGAGACCGTTGAACGCAATCACATTCTTGAAGTCCTTGAAGAATGTCAATGGAAAATCGAAGGTACAAATGGGGCCGCTTCAATTTTAAAGATCCATCCATCCACATTAAGATCGCGCATGAAAAAGCTAGGTATTTCTAAATAACCCAATCAGCTTTGATATTTCGAGAAAACGTCGATATTTCAAAGTTCTTTTTGACCAAAAAATATTTTATTCCTCCAAGGTGTTAAGCAAGTGGTTTAAAATCAATTGCTTATATAGGTACTCCTTTTTTGGCACATAAGTTGGAAGTCCAGAGTTGAAAAATAATTTTTAACTCAAAAAAATATCATACATGAATTCAGAAGTCTTAAAAAATCATTGGGATCAGTTAAAAAATGAAATTACGACTTGGTGGGATGATTTAACAAAAGAAGATCTGGAAAAAATTAATGGCGAAATTGAAAAATTAGAAGAAGTTGTCCAAGAGAAAATGAATACTTCTAGTGAGCAAGCTAAAAAAGAAGTAGAAAAGTTTTTCCAAACACAACAGGTCTTCAAAGGAGAATGGAATCAATTGAAAGGTTCTGCACAGCATCTGTGGGGAAAGTTGACAGGTTCTGACCTTGATCAAGTTGAAGGTACACTCACAAATTTGTTCGGAAAATTACAGGAGAAATACGGTAAGACAGCTGAGGAAGCGAAAAATGAAATTATTGATTGGATCGACAATACAAATTCGAATAAGTCTGAATAATGGGTATGTGTTTAAATACGGTTTTTTGTACTAACAATATGTTGACTGTATCTTAAGATGCGTATTTGAACTAATCTATTCTTTTTAAAAATTCGGCTGAGCCATACACTCTCATTAGGTTCTGTTGCGATCAAGTTAATTCTACCTTACGATGTAGATTGTTGGTGACTCAATGGCAGTGGGCTCAGTTATTATTGACCTCCAAAGAAAGGCTATCATTCAAAATTCTCTTGATTGGTCTGATGGTAAATTGATTTTCCCAATGTAAGCCCAATCAAAACAAAACATACAACATCATGACAACCCAATTCTTTAAAATGGTGAAGAGTTCCATTAAGTACTGGTATGTACCACTCATTATTGGAATCCTCTTTATAGGAGTGGGTATTTGGGTATTCGCTACCCCGCTTGAATCATTTTTAACCCTTTCTCTTTTATTCAGTATTTCTTTTCTTTTTGCAGGTGGATCAGAAGTCTTTTTTGCATTAAGTAACCGCAAAGAAATGGACAATTGGGGCTGGGTATTGTTTTCTGGTATCCTCAATTTACTAATTGGTATGGTATTGGTTTCTCAACCAGAAATCTCTATCGTTACTCTTCCACTCTATGTTGGATTTGTAATCTTATTCCGTTCCATACAATCCATAATTATTGCTTATGATCTTAAGAATTATGGCATCATGGATTGGGGAAATATGGCAATCATTGGGGTTCTTGGAACTGTTTTTGGTTTTATTCTAATATGGAACCCTGTTTTCGCTGGATTTTCACTGGTTTTCTGGATGGGAATCGCTTTTATAATTAGTGGAGCTACAGCGATCTATTATGCCATAGAGCTTAGAAAACTTCGCTCTTTGCCAGAGCAGGTTTCAGAAGAATTGAAGGACCGTTTTGAAGAAGTTAAAGCGGAAATCCAACAACAACTTAAACGAAAATAAGCTTTGCAAACCCATAAAGGCTTGACCTCATGCACTATTCAAAGAGCGTATGAGGTCTTGGGTAATTTTATTAGATGTAAACTAATTAGGAAATGAGAAAATTAGTATTTGCTGTTGTTTTAGTCGTAGTCTGTACTCAGCTAACTTATGCTCAAGAAAGATTTATTTTTGGTGGAGGTATAACGACTATTTACAATCCCTTTGAGCTTGGTGTTCAAGCAAAAGTCAAGTATGATATCAATCAGAGAACAGGCACCTCTGCTGCTGTTAACTATTACCTCGATAAAGTAGTCAATTGGGGATTTGATCTGGATCAACACTATAATGATTTCATTAGAGTAGGAGAATTAGA